>JADLHW010000041.1 GCA_020848615.1 Thermoleophilia bacterium | reverse complement strand
TGACCGTCCGCTCGACCGTGCACGGCCCCGTGCTCAACGACGTGGAGCATCGCCTCCGCGACGCGCCGCAGGTGCTCGCGCTCCGCTGGCCGGCCATCGAGTACGTCGATCACACGGTCGAGGCCATCTTCCGCGTCAACACCGCGTCGGACTGGGACGACTTCCGGGCGGCGCTGTCGCTCTACGGTGGGCCGTCGCAGAACTTCCTCTATGCCGACGCCGACGGTCACATCGGCTACCAGCTGCCGGGCGCGATCCCGATCCGGGCGGCAGGCGACCTCGGCGATCGGCCGGTGGCAGGGGCGGCGGGCGACCACGAGTGGTCAGGCCTCGTCCGGTTCGAGGATCTCCCATCGCTCTTCGACCCACCGGACGGCCTGATCGTGACCGCGAACAACGCCATCACCGATCCCGGCGCCGGCTGGCCCTTCCTCGGGCGCGAGGTCGACCCGGGCTACCGCGCGCAGCGCGCGCTGGATCTCCTCGCCGCGGCCGGCACGGGGGGCGCGGGCGGCGAAGGCGGCGACGGCAGCGACGGCGGCGACGGCATCACGCTCGACGAGATGGCGGCGATCCAGGCCGACACCGCGGTGCTGCGTGCGCCGCTGGTGGTTGCGGGCCTGGCGCGGACCGAGCCGCAGACCGAGGACGGCCGCCTCCTCTTGGACCGGATCCGGGCGTGGGACGGCATGTGCCCGGTCGAGAGCCGGGGCTGCGCCGCGTACATGGCGGCGGAGTACCACCTGCTGCGCGACCTGTTCGACCGGCGCCTGGGGCTCGACCTGGCGCGTGACTACGTCGGGACCACGATGTCCTGGCAGGCGCTGATCGACCTGCTGGCGCACCCCGACGACGCGTGGTGGGACGACCCGGCCACGACGCTCCGGGAGACGGCGCCCGGCGTCACCGCGGCCTCGCTGGACCGGGCGGCGGCTGCCCTGCGCGATGCCCACGGCGCGCCGAGCCGCTGGACGTGGGGCCGGCTGCACACGGCAACCTTCGAAGAACAGAGCCTCGGGACCAGCGGGATCGGCCCCCTGGAGTGGTATCTCAACGCCGGTCCCTACCCGGCCCCGGGTGCCGCCGGCGCCCTCAACGCGGTCTACGTGCGCTTCCGCCGCGCGTACCCCGACCCCGCCGAGCCGGACTACCGGCCGGTCCCCTTCCGGGATGTCTTCGCGGTCACCAATCTGCCGAGCTTCCGCCACGTGGTGGACCTGGGCCGGCTCGACGAGGCACGCGTCGTGATCACCACCGGCAACGCCGGCAATCCCTTCGACCGCCATTACGGCGACCTGATCGACGACTGGCTGGGCGGAGAGACCATCCCGCTCTGGTTCAGCCCGGGCGCGATCCGGTCAGGCGCCGTCTCCACCCTCGTGCTGGCACCACCGTCGCGCTGACGTCCGCGCCGGCCCCGGTCCCCAGGCCGGCGTCGGCCGTGAGCGGCCGGCTTTCGCATCCGTTTCGGCAGGGACGGCCGGCTGGCCCGGCTCGCCTGCGACCTCCAACTCCATCACCGGCTCATCGCTGACGGCATTCGCAGCCATTGCGAAACCTGCCGGCTCCGAGGCGGGTGCGGCCCCGAATCGCGTGGCTTCCCGAGGCGCGGCGGGCTGGGGGGCGGGGCCAGGGCCCGCGCAGGGGCGGCCCTTGCCGAATCGGTTGCGAAACGTGCGCGGATCGGCGGCAGGCCCCCGGGCTGCCGCGGGTCTGCAGCCGCGGCGGATCAGCCCGCGCCCCGGCTCGCGTAGTCGTCGGCGCGGACGTCCTTGCCGCGGATGCCCCGCGCCTCGAGGAGGCGCCCCAGGTTGAACAGGTCGCCCGGCGTCGCCGTGAGCGTGTGGGCACGGAAGATCCGCGCGAACCGCACGGGCGCCCAGAAGAAGAACGTGATGCCGGCCCGATCGGTGGTGTCGAAGGAGAAGTCCCGGAAGGGCCAGCTCGAGCGGAGCCCGATCGCCCGCCACCAGCGCCACGGCCCGCTGATCTCCCACGACGCGACGTTGGCGAGGTCGGTCTGGAGCGACCAGAAGCCGAACCGGGCAACGAGCCGGTCGCCGTCCACCTCGAGGTACGCGCGACCGCGCCGCACGCCCCAGGCCAGCAGGAAGGGGCGCCAGGGCATCGAGAGGGGCATGTCGAACCGGCGGCGGGAGGGGGCTGCGGCCGGCTCGGTCCCGACCCGGCTCACTGCCCGTTCCTCACCCGGCGGGACCGAGCGCCCGGCGAACGATCCAGCGCCGCGACCCGCCACGTTTCGATTCGCTGAGACGGACGCGCTCGAACCCGGCCGCCTCGAACATCGCGACCGAGCCCGGATAGGCCGCTTTCACGTTGATCGGCCCGTCGCCGGCATCGACGGGGTAGGCCTCCAGCGCCGGCGCACCGTGCGCCTGTGCGTACTGGACCGCCGCCGCGAGCAACTGCTTCGCCACGCCGCGGCCGCGGGCGTCGCGGCGGATGAAGAAGCACACCAGCGACCAGACCGGCAGATCGTCCACGCGGCCCAGGTGACGCGAGCGCTCGAGCCGGATGAACTCCTCGCGCGGCCCGAGGCCGCACCAGCCCACCGCCCGTCCGTCGGCGAGGGCGAGCAGCCCCGGGGCCGGGTCGCGGTCGGCGCTCGCCGCGAGTGCGGCGGGGGGCGCGGCCGCGGGCCCCGCCC
>JADLHW010000040.1 GCA_020848615.1 Thermoleophilia bacterium | reverse complement strand
GTGCGGCCGCGGGGGATCGCCGGAGTCCGGGCTAGGATCGCGGGCGGCCGCGACCATCACCAGAAGGGCGTCACGCTGGCACCGAGCGGCGTCACCGGGGAGCAGGAGCTCGAGACCGCCCCGCCCCTGGGCCGCAGGGGGCCCGCCCGCGACCCCCGGATGTGGGCGGCGGTGTTCGCCGGCGGAGCCATCGGCGGGCTGTCGCGCACCGCGCTGGAGGACTGGGCGCCCGCGGGCCGCGGCTGGCCGTGGGTCACCCTCGCCGCGAACCTCGCGGGTATCGCGACCCTGGCGTGGCTGGTGGTGCGCCTCACCGAACGGCTGCCGGCCACCACCTACCGCCGGCCGTTCCTCGGCACCGGGCTCTGCGGGGGCCTCACGACGTTCTCGACGCTGCAGATCGAGGTGGTGCGCCTGCACGACCACGGCCGGACGACGATGGCCGCGGCGTACCTGCTGGTGAGTCTCCTCGGCGGCCTGCTGGTGGGCTTCGTGGTGATCCGCGTCACCCGGCGGGCACGGTGGCGGTGAGCGGCCCGGCGCTCTGGGCGGCGGTGCTGGTGTTCAGCGGCGCCGGGGCGATCGCCCGGTTCCTGCTGGACGCCACGATCTCCCCGCGGCTGGCCGGCCGCCTGCCATGGGGGACCCTGGTGGTGAACCTGACCGGCACGTTCGCCCTGGGGGTGGTCACCGGGCTCTCGCTGCGTCACGACACCGGGCTCCTGCTCGGCACCGCCCTGCTGGGGTCGTACACCACGTTCTCGACCTGGATGCTGGAGAGCCTGCTGCTCACCGAGGACGGCCGGAACGGCACCGCCGTCGCCAACGTGATCGCCCAGACGGCCGCGGGCATCGCCCTGGCGGCGGCCGGGTGGGGACTGGGAGCCGCCCTGTGAACGGCATGAAGCTCACCGTCTACGTCGGGGAACGCGACCGGGCCGCCGACGGAACCCTGGCCGCCTCCGCGCTGGGCGACCTCTTCGCCCGCAACGGCGTCCGGCTCGCCATCCTGCTGCGCGGCATCGAGGGCTTCGGCCTCAAGCACACCCTGCAGACCCACCGGATGCTGACCCTCTCCGAGGATCTCCCGCTCGTGTGGGTCGCGGTCGACACCCAGGAGGCCATCGCGGCGACCGCCGGGCAGGTCGATGCGCTCCTGCCCGCGGGGCTCGTGACGCTCGAACGGGCGCAGGTCGCGGCGCGCACCGCCGAGCTGACCCTCACCGGCGACCCGGCGGCGAAGCTCACGGTGTACTGCGGCCGCGGCGACCGCACCCGCGGCCGGGCCACCCATCACGCCGTCGTCGACCACCTGCGGGCCTGCGGGGTGGAGGGCGCCAGCGTGCTGCTCGGCGTCGACGGGGTCCGTGACGGGGCCCGGCGGCGACCCCGGTTCATCGGCAGGAACACCGACACCCCGGTGATGGTCGTCGCGGTCGGGGCCCACCGGGCCGTCCGGTCGGCGATGCCGGGCCTCGCCGACCTTCCGGATGGCGCGACGATCACGCTGGAGCGCATCCGCCTGCTCAAGCACGACGGCCGGGCCGTCGCGCCGCTCGACACCCCGCCGGACACCGACCCCGCCGGCCTGGGCGTGTGGCAGAACATCACGGTCCACACCGGGGAGGACGCCGAGGCCCCCGGCGGCGGCTCGCTCTACGTCGAGCTGCTCCGGGAGCTGCGCGCCGCGGGGGCCACCGGCGGGACGGTCCTGGGCGGCATCTGGGGGTACTCGGGGACCGGCCCCGCCCACGGCGACCGGTTCCTGTCCCTGCGCCGCCGCGTCCCCGTGGTGTGCGTGAGCATCGAACGTCCCGCGCGCCTCGCCGAGCTGTGGCCGGTCATCGACCGGATGACCGCGCGCGGCGGCCTGGTCACGGGGGAACTCGTCCCCGCGTTCCGCGCCGCCGGTCCCGGCGCGCGCATCGGCGGGGTGCGGCCGGCCGACACCGGCGGCTGACGAGCACGCCGTCTAGGACCGGCGGAGGGTGATCCGCCTCGTGCGTGCCCGCGTGTTCGGGGAGCTCACCTTCACCCACACCTTCGCGCTCGGACGGGAGCGCATGAGGGCCCTGCCGGCGGCGGTGAGCCGCACCCGCACCGTCGCGCGCCTGCCCGCGGCGATGCGGTAGGAGACGGTGCCGTAGACCTTGGCCTTCGCGGCCAGGGACGCGGACGGGTGGGCGCTGAGCGACTGCGCGGCGCCCGTGTTCTGGCTCACCAGCTGCACCAGGCCCTGGCAGCGGGCGTCCCCGCGGCAGGCGATGAGGAACGGCACGGCGTTCTGCCCGGTGACCCGCGCAACCGTGCCCTGCGTGACGAGCACCGCGGGGGTGAGCGCGAGGTTCTCGGCCGCGGGGACGACGTCGGCGCTGATCGGCACGATGTAGCCGTTCGCCGTGCCCTGGGACAGCGGGGTGAGCGCCGGCGCCTGGCCCCCGGGGTACAGGACGAAGTCGAGCAGCAGCCCGCCGTGGACACCGGTGTCGACCAGCGGGATGGGGGTGGTGGCGTCCATCACCGTCACGCCCAGCATGTCCTGCGCGGCGGCGCGGGTCTCACCGGGGTTCGGCTGGGGGTCGTGGGTGACCGGCAGGTTGGTCCGGAGGGTGGTGACCTGGTTCGCCGTGGGCGTGAACGTCGGCGTCGCCGCGGTGATCACGCAGCACACCTTGTTGACCCCGCCGCCCAGGGCGTTCTGCGCCAGCCAGCGCATCACGACGATCCGCATGGGCCCGGTCTGCGCGCCGACACGGATGCTCACCGACCGCACCACCCCGGTGATGGGCGAGAACAACCCGGTGTTCGAGGTGTAGTCCGCGTACGTCCAGGTGCAGGTGGAGTGCCCCACCTCCACGAGCGGCAGGCCCGGAACGGACGGGAACCCCAGCGGGCACGTCGGGGCGACGTTTGGGACGGCCGCGGCGAGGTCCGCCCCGAACGTGACGGCGGCCGCCTGCTGGGCGACCGCGCAGGCGGCGACGGCCGTGGCCGCCGCGACGAGGGCACGTGCGCTGCGCATGGGCCGACGTATACCAGAGCCACGCCGAATCCCTGAGGGGGGGCCGCCCCGGCCGGCGGACGAGGGGTCGACGGCACCACCGGCACCCACCCGGGTGCTGGAGGAAGCCGCCCGATGGGGACGGTCGGGACACTCTGGGGACACGCCGGGTTCCGCCGGCTGTGACGCGGCCGGTCGCTCGGCGAAGCCGGCAGCCGGATGACCACCGTGGTCATCGCCCTGCACGTCCTCGACCTGACGGACTCCACGGGATCGGTGGGGCTCGTGCTCGCCGCGGAGGCGGTGGCGGCGACCCTGGCCCCGCCGCTGGGCGGCGCCCTCGCCGACCGGATCGCCCGGACACGGGTCATGATCGCGACCGACCTGGTGCGTCACCGCCCTCCTGCTGTTCGCGCACGGCGCGCCGGCCCGGCCGGTGTTGCCGGTGATGGCGGCGGGCGGGGCGATGCTCACGATGTTCGAGGTGCTGTGGAACACCTCGCTCCCGCGGTTCATCCCGCCGCACGCCATCTCCCGGGTCACCGCCATCTGCTGGATCGTCCCCGGCGCGTTCATGCCGCTGGGCTTCGCGGCCTCCGGCGCGCCCGGGGCCCGCATCGAACCCGCCGCGGTGCTCACCGCGACGACCCTCGCCGGCGCCGCCGTGACCGTCGCGGCGCTCATCGCGCCCGGCATCCGGACGCTGCGGGACCCCCGCGGGGAACGAACCGGCGGCGGCGCGGCGCTCATGCGGCCGCCTTCAGCGCCGATAGCGCGTGCGGATGCGGATGACGTGCCCCACGCGCCCACGGCTCGCCGCGCCGGATGCCCTCCGGCTGCTGCTGCCGGCGCTCGCCCTGACCGCGCTCGCGGCGCCCCCCGGGTCGGTCGCCGCCGACCCGCCGGCGACGCTCCCCGATCCGCACATCGGGACCCTGCAGGCGCCCGCCGTGCCGCTGGTGAACGGCGCCCCCGCCCAGACCGCCGAGTACCGGTGGGAGCGCTGCCGCCGGTACGGCACGCTGGTGACCGCCGACGGCGCCCGCAACCGCTGGCCGCTGGGTGGCACCGGCGCCACCGCGGCCGACGCGACGGGCGGGGCCACCGGCACCTGGACGGGGCTCCACGACCCGGCCGCCGACGGGCCCCTCGCCGGCGACCCGTCGACCGGCACCACCTTCGACGGCACCGCCACCGTCCTCACCGTCCCGGCGGTGACCGCGCCGTTCACCGGCACCGCGGCGCACACCGTGGAGGCGTGGGTGCGGCCCGCGCGGCACGACACCCGCTACCGGTACCTGTGGTCCCGGCAGACCGCCGACGCCGCCGGCCGGCAGGGCACCGGCGTGTGGATCCGCCAGACCGGCATCGGCTTCGAGCGGTTCCGCGACGGGGCGCAGGCCCGCGTCGCGGTGGAGCGCCCCCTCACCCCCGGCGTGTGGCACCACGTGGTGGCCAGCTACGACGGCACCGCCATGCGCCTGTGGGTGGACGGCGAGCTGTACGGCACCACCGCCACCACGCTGGCGCTGCTCGACGCCGGCACGTTCCAGCTGGGCGGGCGCGGCGCCTACGGATACCTGGCGGGCGACCTCGACGAGGTCGCCGTGTACGACCGGGCGATCGCGCCGCGGCAGGTGGCGACCCACCTCGCCGCCGCCCGCACGGTGCCCTGCACCGTCATCGGCGGCGCCACCTCCGCGGCGTACGCGCCGGGTCCGGACGACCTGGGCAGCACCATCCGCGTCACCACCACCGGGCGCCGCACCGCCGCGCCGGCCGGTGACGCGACGACCGTCGCCGAGAGCACCCGGCCGGCCGACGAGAACGGCCACCTGCTGCGCGTCCGGCTCGCGTCACCCGCGCAGGCCGCGACCGTGAGCGGCACCGTCACGGTGCGGGCCGACATCGCGGGCCTCACCTGGGACCGCGTGGAGTTCGTCGTGGACGGCGTGGTCCGCACGCGCCGCACGGACGCCCCCTTCACCTACGCCTGGCCCACCGGTGCCGAGGCGAACGGCACCCACGTCGTCGCGGTACGCGCCTACGGATTCGGTGACCGCACGCCGGCCACCGCGCAGGCCGCCGTGACCGTGCAGAACAACACGGTGCACTCCGCGCCCCTGCCGCTCGGCAAGGAGAGCGTCTTCGCGGACATCAACGAGGGGGATGTACCGGTCGCGGACAACCTCCTGGACGACGTCTGGCCCGCCCGCGGCTTCCCGCTGGTGAACCTGGGGTGGCCGCTCACGTGGACCGAGGACCCATACCGCGACACCTACTGGCGGTTCTACCACTACGGGCTGCGGCCCCTCGGGGACCTGCTGTACGCCTGGCAGACCACCGGCGACGCGCGGTACCGCGACAAGCTCGTCGCGATCCTCGCCTCGTACACCGGGTACGACGCCGCCCGGCCCTTCAACCGCCTCACCCACGACAACAACCACGCGTCGGCGTTCCGCGCCATGACGCTGGTGAACTGCTACTTCAAGCTGCAGCGCGCCGGGGCGCTGCCCGACGGCCTGCGCGTCGCGATGGAGGCGTCCATCGCGCGCCTGGGCGTGTTCCTCAACGACCCCACCCACTACGAAGGCGGCGTGAACCTGGGGTTCAACGAGGCCGGGGCGCTGCTGATGGTGGCCGAGAACTTCCCGGCGATGCAGGGCGCCGCCACCTGGCGGGCCACCGCCGTGCAGCGGCTGAAGGAGCTGCTCGGCACCGCCGTCGACGCCGACGGCGTGGAGGTCGAGAACTCCCCGTACTACCACGTGTACGTGCTGGGCCTCGTGAACCAGATCGCCGAATGGGCGAAGCGGTACGAGCCGGCCCTGGCCGCCGACTACGCGGCCGCCGCGCAGCGCATGTTGCGGCACGCCGCATACGTGACGCAGCCCAACGGCTACCTGCCGATGCTGGGCGCCACCGCCACCACGTACCTGCCCAGCCAGGACCCCGCCGTGTACCGGCCCCTGGCCGACGCCGACCCGGAGTTCTCCTTCGCGTACACGCGGGGCCGGGGCGGCACGCCGCCCCCGGACGGCACGTACCTGTTCCCCGCCTCGGGCCTGTTCGTGATGCGGTCGCCCATGGGCTCGGTGGCGAACCTGCCGAACCAGACGTTCGTGACGTTCGACGCCGGCCCGTACCGCACCGAGCACTCCGACCTGGACGCCCTCGGGGTGACCATGTACTCCAACGGCGCGACGGTGCTGCCGGAGGCCGGGCTGTTCACCTTCGAGCAGCAGCCCGAGCGCGGGTACTTCCACGGCACCCGGGCGCACAACACCGTGGTGGTGGACGGCCGCGACCAGGCCAAGGGCGCCGCCGTGCCCGGCCCGTACGGGACGGCGAACGGCGCGAGCTGGGCCACCGGCACCAGCCGCCGGTACAGCGGCGTCACGCACCGCCGCGCCGTCGCCGTGCTGCGACAGGGCCTGGTGCTGGTGATCGACCGGCTCGCCGCCACCGCCTCCCACGACTACGCGCAGACCTGGCACCTGCCGCCCGGCACCCGCACCGAGACCTTCGGCGCCGACATCCTGGTGACCGATGCCGCCACCGGCAAACGCACCCTCGCGATCCGGCAGTCCGAGCCCGCCGGGATGGCGGTGCGCACGGTGACCGGCCAGACCTCCCCGGTGCTGCAGGGCTGGTACTCGGCGGTGTACGGCGCGAAGGTCGCGAGCCCCGCCCTGGAGTTCACGCGCACCGCGCCGGCCGCGCGGTTCGCGACGCTGCTGGCTTCCGGCCCGTACGCCGGCCAGGATGCCCGGGTCACGGTCGCCGCCGTCACCGGCGGCCTGCGCGCCGACGTGTGCGTGGGCGGCGCCATCGGCTACGCCGTCGTGTTCCCCGACTCCCAGACCGCCCAGCCCACGGTCACGCAGGGGGCCTGCGCCACCGGCTGACCGCCCGGCTCGCGCGATCCCGGGCGGCCGCCGTAGGCTCGGCGGGATGCGCCCGGCCGTGTCCCTCCCCGCCCTCGCCGCCTGCTGCGTGAGCCTGGCCGCGTGCGGCGCCGCGCCCGCCGGGGGACCCCTGGTGTTCGACATGCCGGTGGGGACCACCATCACGTACCGGCACGAGGGCGCCTCCGCGTTCCGGCCGGGCGTGCCCCGCGCATCGGTCGACGACGGCACCCAACCGGATGCGGCCGAGGTCGACGCCCTCGTCGCCGGGCTGGACCAGCAGGTCACCAGCACCGCGCGGATCGGGATGCGCGTGTTCAACCGGGAACCGGACGGCACCGTCGAGGTGTCCGTGGAGGGCGACGGCACCGCACGCACCGGCATGCGGTACGCCGACCTCACCTACCGTGCGGAGGTGCGGTACCGGCCGGACGGCAGCGTCCGGCTCACCGACCGCACCGCCCGGGCGGGCGTGAACGGCGAGCAGACCTCACGGCTGCTGGAGCAGGTGGTCGCGGGGCAGGCGGTGGGCGTCTACGGCCGGGACCCGGTGGAGGGGCAGGCCGTGGAGGGCACCCAGCGCGTCCGCCTGCCGTCCCCCGCCGCGGAGGCCGACACGCACGGCGCCGAGGTCACCCTCACCACCCGCACCACCTACCGCGGCCGCCGCGACGGCCACCACGTGTTCACCCAGGACCTGCGGTACGCGCCGGCGGTGGTCGAGCTCACCGACACCCGCGCCGCCGGGTACCGCCTGCGGATGACGCTGCGGTCCGGCGGGGGCTCCGGGGAGATCCGGGTGGCGGACGACGGGGCCGTGATCGGCCAGACCGGCACCCTCCGCTTCGCCTACGACCTGGTGATCACCCGCACCCGCCCCGGCGAGGTGCTGCGCGTGCGGGTGCCGCTCACGGTGACCCGCACGTTCGCCCTGGAGGCCGCAAAGGCCTGACTACTCGTCCTGCGAGGTGGGGCGCACCAGCAGCTCGTTGATGTCCACATGCCCCGGCTGGTCGACGGCGAACATGATGATGCCGGCGATGTCGTCGGCGGTGAGCGGGTCGTCGACGGGCGAGCCGTTGTCGTAGAACGGCGTGTCCACCACGCCCGGTTCGACCAGCAGCACGCGCGCCCCGGTGCCGTTGAGCTCCTGCCGCAGGGACTCCCCCATCGCGCTCACCGCCCACTTGGTCGCCGAGTACACCGAGCCCGGCAGGGCCTTCCGGCCCGCCACCGACCCGGTGAGCACGTAGTGCCCGCGCGAGGCCCGGACCGCGCCGATGGTGGCCCGGATGGTGAGCGCCGCGCCGTACACGTTCGTGAGGATCATCGACCGCCATTCCTCCGGGGAGGAGCTCGTGAAGCCGCGCGCCGCGCCGAACCCGGCGTTGGCGAACACCACGTCGATGCGCCCGAACCGGTCCAGGGCGGCGGCCGCCAGGCCCTCGACGTCGGGCCACTCGGTCACGTCGCAGCGCCGCGTGAGCACGCGGTCCGGGGCGCCCAGCTCACCGGCCAGCCGTGCGAGGGCCTCCTCACCACGGGCGGCGAGCACCAGCGAATGGCCGGCGGCGGCGGCGCGACGTGCCACCGCGGCGCCGATGCCGCTGGACGCACCGGTGATCAGGACGACCTTGGGATCGCTCATTGCCCCTCCGTGGTGTCGGCGCGGCCGCGGGGCCGCGTCAGCGCGTGATGGTGGTGCCGCCGGTCAGGGCCGGCGGGCGGGCACCGAGGAAGTAGATGCCCGGGAACCCGGGGGTCTCGAACCCCAGGCTGGGGTTCCGGCGCAGGGTGGAGCCGTCGATCGTGGCGGTGCCGGTCCGGTCGTTGCTCACGAAGAAGATCGCGCCGCCGCCCTCCGGGGCCCGGTTGTCCTCGATCACCGTGTCGCGCAGGCTCAGGGTGAAGCGGTTGCCGTCCAGGTAGATCGCGCCGCCGCTGCCGCCGCCCGGGGTCCCGCCGCGACTCGGGTTCGCGCCGCGTCCCGTCGCGCGGTTGCCGCGGAAGACGCTGCCCCGGATGTCCCACGACACCCCGATGCTCGACAGTGCGCCGCCGTTGGCGCAGCGTCCGCCGGTGAACGTGCTGCCGGTCACGCGCACCGGCTGGTCGCGGTACATGTCCAGGACCCGCACGGCGGCGCCGCCCAGGTCGGGGCCGGTGCGGTCGCAGCGGTTGCCGGCGAACGTGCTGCCGGAGATCTGCAGGCGCCCGCCGCGCACGAGGATCGCCCCGCCACCACCACCCTCGCTGAGCTCGCCGGTGCTGTTGCCCGCGACGAACCGCATGTTCCGGATCACCAGGCGCGGGGTGGCCTGGTCCTGGCAGTGGGAGGTCGTCCAGGTCTGCCGGGCGTCGCAGGTGTCCTGGTACAGGATGCGGCGCTTCCCGCCGCCGCTGAGCGTGACGGTGCCGCCGCCGTCAAGCACCAGCAGCGGGTTGGTGTTGCGCACCTTCGCGGTCTGCCGCATCACGATGGTGACCGGCGCGGGCCCGCAGTCGAACCGCACCACGCCGCCCTTGGCGACCGCCCGGACGACGGCGGCGGACGTGCAGCTGCCGGGCGTGCCGGTGCCGATCACCCGGGTCGGCGCGGCGGCCGCCACGGGGACGGCGGCCAGCAGCACCGCGATGGTGAGGGTCGCGCGGACGGGCACGGGCCGATCCTACGGCCGTCCGGCGGGGCACGGCACGGCGCCCGGGTCGTCCGGACCATGTCGTTCGGGGACGTTCCACCCGATGCATGAGGGTGAACCCCCGCCGCGGACGGGCAGGAGGCCCGTGGGATGCCGGGCGGGGCGGTCGCAGGAGACCCCATGCTGAGGATCGAAGAGACCCCCGACAGGACGGCGCCCACCGACGTGTTCGTCGCCCTCGCCCGGAAGGCCGCGGCCCGCAGTCACGAGCGCACCCTCGTGGCCCGGGCGGTGCTGGACGCCGTGGTCGCCGTGTCGGTGACGCGCGCGGAGGACGGGCCGCCGATGCGTGCCCAGGATGCGCTCGCCGCCCTCGAGTCTGCGCCGCAGGAGCGCGACGCGGTGTGGACCGAGCACGCCCGGTGGGCGGCGCGGCAGATCCAGGAGGTGCTCGCCGGGGTGCGGTGACCCACCGCCTGGCGCTCATATCGCGGCCGGCTACTCTCGCGATATGCGAGCAGCTGCGCCGCCCCTGCCGCCGGTCGTCCGCTCGGATCTCCAGGCCCGCCTCCTCGCGGCGCTCCTGGACGGGTGGCGCGCGCCGTGGACCGTCTCGGAGCTCGCGGCCGAGATCGACCGGCCGCCGTCCAGCGTGAACCGCGAGGTGCTGCGACTCACCCGCGCCGGCATCCTCGGCTCCGAATGGCGCGGCGGCGCGCGGTTCGTCGCGCCCGACGGGGAGTGGCCGTGTCTCGCCGAGCTCCGGCGGCTCGTCGTCGGCACCGCGGGAGTGCCGGCCGTCCTCCGGGCGGCGCTCCGCGGCATCCCCGGCGCCGTGCACGCCGCCTGGGCCGCACGGCGGCGCATTCCCGCGCAACGTGGCATCGGGCGTGCTCGTGACGGTGCTCGGGGACGTCTCCGCATGAGCGTTCGGCGCCGGCTCGCGCGGGGAAGGATCGAGATCGCCGGCGTCGTGGAGGACGCGTGGCCCTGACGCTCTACGACAACCGGTTCTCGACGAACGCCGCGAAGGTGCGGTTCCTGCTGGCCGAGCTCGGCCAGCCGTACGAGGCGGTCCACGTGGGGCTCGGCCCGCTGAGCCCGGCCGGGTATTCGGACGTGCACCCGTTCGGGACCGTGCCGGCGCTGCGCGACGGCGACCTGCTGCTGTTCGAGTCGAACACGATGCTGCGGTACCTCGCGATGCGCGAGGGCCGGGATGACCTCTGCCCCGCCGCCGCGCGAGAGCGCGCCGTGGTGGATCAGGCGATGGACGCCCTGAGCCTGTCCGTGCGCCCCGCGCTGTGGGGCCTGGAGGAGGTCACGATCTACGCCGCGGTGCCGCCCCACCTCGGCGGGGACGACGGCGCCCTGGGCGACCCCGCTCTGGTGGCATCGCGGGCGGCGGCGCTCGGGGCCGTGCTGGACGGCTTCGAGGCGTTCCTCGCGCCACTGCCGCCGTTCACGATCGCGGACTGCGCGATCGCCGGACGGCTGGCCACCGTGCCGCGGCTGCCGCTGAACCTCACCCGTTGGCCGCACCTCGCCCGGCGGCTGGAGGCGGCGTGGGCGCGCCCGGCGTGGGCGGCGCAGCTGGCCGCGGCGCCTGCGGACCCCGGCGATATCGTCCCCGCATGATCTCCATCCCTCGCGCGGCCCTGGCCGCCGCCGTCCTCGCCGTCGTCCCCGCCTCCGCGGCGGTCACGCCCACCACGCTCGCGGGGCCATCGGGGGTCCCCGTCTCCGGCGTGCTGCCGGCGGGCGACGTGGTGGCCTGGACGACGTTCGGAGCCGTCCCCGCGACCCGTGCGTCGGTGAGCACGGGAGGCGTGTGGTCGGCCCCCGCCGAGGTCGCGCCGGCCCCGGCGGGGATCGCCGACGTGGCCACGGGGGGCGGCTCCACCCTGGCCGCCGCGGTCGACGCGATCGGGACGACCGGCGCCCTGCGCGTCTTCGAGCTCGGCGCGGGCGGCGCCTGGACCGTGGTTCCGGGCCTGGATGGCGCAACCGCCCGCGGCGGCACGGCGATCGCGGTGAACGCCCGCGGGGAGGCCCTCGTGGCGTGGGCCAGCCGCGTCGACGCGTCCACCGGCACCCACCGGGTGTTCGTCGCATGGCGGCACCCGGGCGGGGCCTGGAGCGCCCCGAGGCAGCTCGGCGCGAAGACGTCCTTCGCCGAGGGAGAGCCGGGCCTGGACGCGGCCCTCGACGACTCCGGGCGCGGCACGGTGGCCTGGACCGCCCGTGGGCGCCGCACCGCGGCGGTCGGGAACGTGTCCGGCCGCTGGGCGGCGCCGAGGACCCATGGAGCGGGCGACATCCGCGTGGTCGCCGCGGGGACCCGCACCCTGGCGGCGTGGGTGGGGCCCGACCGCCGCACCATCCGCGCGGCGACGATGGGCGCCTTCCGGCTGTCACGGCCCCGGACCGTGCTCCGTACATCGCCCGCCACCTCGATCGCCGACGCGTATCCCGCGATCGGCCCCGACGGCACCGCGCTCATCGCGTACACGCCACAGAGGCTGCGCGCGCCGTTCACGGTGCGCCGTGCGGTCGTGCTGCGCACGCGGGCGGGCGCGTGGAGCCGGCCGGAGGTCCTGTCCGCGCCGGCGCCCACCGGGTCGGGCATCCCCTGGACCACGGCGTCGGTCGCCGCGGATGGGACGCTGGCCGTCGCGTGGCGGCGCCCCGGGCGGGTGGAGGCCCGCACCGCCCGCCCGGGCGGCACCTGGACCGCCGTCACGCCGCTGGGCACCGGAAACCGGGAGACGCTCCCCATGGCCGCGCCGGGCCGCGCGACCGGGGCGCGGATCGCCTGGGCGGACGCGGGACGGGCGGTGCGGGTCGTGGACCTCCCCTCCCCGTAGCGGCCGCACCCCGGTTTCGTCCCATCGCGGGCCGGGAAGCCGCCGGGGAAGGTGCCCGGGGGGAGGAGACGCGCATGGTGACGGGGCAGGCGAGCGGGGTGCCCGCCGCGAACACAGAGGACGTGCGCTGGTTCGGGGTGGTGAAACGGACGTTCAAACGGTTCCAGGCCGACAACGGCACGTCGTGGGCCGCCGCCCTCACGTACTTCGCGATCCTGTCGCTGTTCCCGGCGCTGCTGGTGTTCGTGTCGGTCCTCGGGATCCTCGGCGACGGGGCCACCCAGCCGCTGCTCGACAACCTCGACGAGTTCGCCCCCGGCCCCGCGAAGGAGATCGCGCAGAGCGCCGTGGAGGAGGTGCAGCGGAACCAGGGTGCGTCCGGGATCGCCCTGGTCATCGGCCTCGTCGCCGCGATCTGGTCGGCGTCCGGGTACGTCGGCGCGTTCATGCCCGCGGCGAACGTGATCTGGGACGTCGAGGAGGGCCGCCCGCTGTGGAAGCGGCTGCCGCTGCGCATCGGGCTGACGGTGGTGCTGCTGGTGCTGCTGGCCCTCACGGGCGCGGCGGTCGTGTTGACCGGGCCCGTGGCGGAGGCGGTGGGCAACACCGTGGGCCTCGGGAGCGCGGTCGTGACGGCATGGGACTACGCCAAGTGGCCGGTGCTGCTGCTGTTGTTCAGCCTCCTCATCGCGGTGCTGTACTGGGTCGCCCCGAACGTCCGCCAGCCGGGCTTCCGGCTCTTCACGCCGGGCAGCATGCTGGCGGTGCTGCTGTGGGTGGCCTCCTCGCTGGCGTTCACGATGTACGTCGCGAACTTCGCCTCGTACAACTCGACGTACGGGACGTTCGGCGGGGTGATCGTGTTCCTGGTGTGGGTGTGGATCACCAACATCGCGATCCTGTTCGGCGCCGAATTCAACGCGGAGCTGGAGCGCTGCCGGATCCCCGACGGCCTGCGCCCCCCGGAGGGCGCGCCGTTCGCCGAGCCGCGCGACCCGCCGAAGGACGGCTGAGCCGCTACCGGCCCATCGTCCAGCGGTTCCAGTTCCGCAGCCAGGCGCGCGCGGCGTCGCCTCCGCCCAGCCGGTACTCCCCGGCGCCCTGCCTGAGGATCTGCCGGCCCGCGTCCGTGGAACCGGCGTTCGCCCACTGGGCATCCTGCGAGCCGGCCCCGCTGAACAGGAACCGCAGGCGGTTCGCGTCCCCGCCCATCGCCGCGCGCCACGCCGGGGCGTAACGGCGCCACTCGCTCCGTGACATGGGCGCGGTGACCCGGCCCCCGGACGCGTGGAACATCTGCAGGAACACCCCGCCCGACAGCCGGGAGGCCGCCAGGGCGGCGTCCCAGTTGCCGCGCCGGTGGTTCGCGCCCACGTTCGCGACGAACTTGGGGGCCGCGTAGACGATCACCCGCCGGGACAGCGGCTCACCGGTGCCCGCGTACGTCCGCGACGCCAGGATGCGCATGGCGGAGGCGAACGCCGGCCCGCTGCGGCCGTCCTGCAGCTCGGCGCCCAGCTCGTCCACGCCCACCAGCCCCGAGCGCGGGCCCCTGCCGCCGATGCTGGAGGTCGACATGCGGCGCACCAGGAGGTCGGCGATCGCCGACGGGCTACGCCCCGCGATCTCGCGGTGGTTGACCTTGCCGATCCAGCGGCTCTGCGGGAACGGCTCCCCGAGGGGGTGCTGGCGGTGTGACCCGGTGTCACTCGCCAGGCCCGGCACGCCGGGGTACCCGGAGTGCAGGACCCGGGCGATGGGCGCCAGGTCGTAGATGACGTTGATGCGCTGGTCGCTGGGGACGGGCGCGGCGCTGCCGGCGGCGGGGACGGCCATGACGGCGGTCGCCGTCGCGGCCGCCGCGAGCGCGCGGCGGGTTCGGGAGGGGGGCACGTGACCTCCGGCGTCGTGCGATCGGTCGGGACGCGACCGTAGCCCCGGCGTCCGAGCGGCGGCAACCGCGCCGGGTCCCGCCGGACCTCACACGTGCTGCGCGACGTTCACCACCTGGCCGTCCGGGCTGCGCACGAAGAACCGGCGGATCCCCCACGGCTCGTCGGTGAGGGGGTGCACGATCTCGTGGCCGCGGCGCCGTGCCTCCTCGTGCGCGGCATCGACGTCGTCGACCTTGATGGTGAGGGCCGAGTCCTCGGGTGCCGTCGCGTCCCGGGTGACCACCTGGACGCACGCACCGGAGCCGGGGGAGGTGAACCGGACCACCCAGCCGAGGTTCATCCGCTCCTCGGTGAGGCCCAGGAAGCCGAAGAACTCCCTGGCCCGCTCCACGTCGTCGGTGTGCAGGTTGGTGATGACCTCCGTCGACCTCATCCGTCGACCCCCGCCTCGGCGTGACCATGGACCCTCGGGCGGCGAGGTACCCGTCCCGGCGGCGGCCGAACGTCGGCGACGGGGACGGACCCGGCGCTACTCGGCGATGGGCTCCCACACCAGCTGGCCCACGTCGATCACGAAGTCCACGGCGTGGCCGTGCACCTGGCGCGGGCCGCCGCCGGTGCGGGGCCGGATCTCACCGGTCCCCACGATCACCGTGTCGTTGAGCCACGAGTACCGCTCGTCGGGGCTGGTGTGCGTGCCGCTCACCACGATCTGCCGGCGCTCCACCGGATACGGACGGGCGTAGCCCCGCAGGTCGAACAGGATGTGCGCCCCGTCGTCGGTCTCGATGGCGCCCTGGAAGTCCGGCAGGGCGTTCCCGTCGATGCGCGCCACGGGGTGGTTCGCGCCGCGCAGGCGCCCCGAGACGCGGCCCTCGGCCCGCCCCTCGGCGATGAAGTAGTAGTGCCCCTCGGAGCCGTGCTCACCGGAGATGGTGCCGCCCCAGCTCTCGGGGTAGCGGTACGTCATGCGGTAGAGGTGCTCGACGCGCATCGCGGGCCTCCGACGAGGGGTTGGTGGCGTCGATCCTGACACGGGTCCGCCGCATCACGCGAGGCGGTGCGGGGGTCAGCGCACCGGGTGCGGCGCGGTCCCCCGCCGGTCGGCGGCCGCGCGGCGCAGGCGGCCCAGCAGCGTCACCAGCGCGCCGTCCGGGTCGGCGGACGCCCGCCACCCGCCGTTGCCCTCCACGATCACCGGCCCCCGGTCGGTGGGGGCGATGTCCCACCCCGGGCAGGGCAGCTTGGGGAACGCGGCCGCGGCGCGCAGCGCCAGGGCGACGCATTCGTCCCAGTCCGGCACCGCCATCCCGGTGAGACGCCGCCCGGTGTCCGGGTGCTCGTGCACCCGCACCAGCCCGTGGCCGTCCGGTGCCGTGCGGAACGGCGCGGCCAGGGTGCCGTCCGCCTCCACGCGCGCGATGAGGTTGCCGGTGACGCCGCCGCCGGCGACCCGGAAGTTGTCGACCGCCGCGCCGCCGGTGACGATGCGCAGCACCGCGTACAGCGCCTCCGGGGCGCCGTTGCGCGGCAGCAGGGTGATGAGGCGCAGCGTGTGCAGGCCGTCCTGGCCCGTGGCCTCGCGCAGCACCGGGTGGGGCCGCAGCCGCGGCTGCACCACGAACGCCTCGGCATCCGACAGCATCGCCGCGGCCAGGTCGTGCCAGCGCATCCGCACCCCCGCGTGGTCGGCGACGCCGTCGCCGTCGCGGCGCAGCACGCGCACCCCGCGCGCGCTCATGCCGGCCAGCGGCTTCACCACGAACTCCGCCGGCGCGGCCGCGCGCAGGCGCCGGGACCAGTCCGCCAGCGTGTCCGCATCGGTACCGGTCCTGCGGAGGGTCGCGAGCACCGGCGGGGTGGGCAGGTCGTGCTCGGCGGCGATCGTCGCGAAGCGGCGCTTGTCCCCGATGCGCTCGATCTCCTCCGGGGGGTTCACGGCGTCCTGGGCGGCCTCCAGGTCCACCCGCCTCACCGCCCACGCCTCGCGCTCCGGACCCCGCACGGGGTCGAGGAGCCCCAGGAGGACCAGGTCGTTCATCTCCCAGCCGTCGCGGACCATCCGGACCAGCCGGATCGCGACCCGGTGGAACGGGGCGCGGTGGGCCCGCGACGCGGCCCGCACCAGGCGTGCGGTGCGGACCGCGCGCGCGAACGGCATGCCGCCGTCAGCCCGCGGGGACGGCGGAGACGACCCGCGCGATGACCGCGTCGGCGACGCCGGAGGTGGTGCCGGCCGCCGGGTCGTCGCGGTCCTCGCGCAGGTCGTACGTGGTCGCGCGGCCCTCCCGGACCACCTCGGCGATGGCGGCCTCCAGGCGGTCCGCGGCGGACCACTCGTCGAGGTGCCGCAGCATCATCACGCCGGAGAGCATGGTGGCCATGGGGTTCGCGCGGTTCTGGCCGGCCATGTACGGCGCGCTGCCGTGACCCGGCTCGAACAGCACCGCGTGGGTGCCGTAGTTGCCGCCGGGCATCATGCCGGGGCCGCCGATGAACCCGGCCGCCAGGTCGCTGATGATGTCGCCGTACTGCATCGGCATCACCATGACATCGAACCGCTCCGGGTGCTGCACCATGTGCATCGCCAGGGCGTCGACCGCGGTCTCCTCGAACTCGACCCCCGGATGCCGCTCCGCGACCTCGCGGCACGCGGACAGGAACACGCCGTCGGTGGCCTTCATCACGTTGGCCTTGTGCACGGCGGTGACCTTGCGGCGGTGGTTCCGCTCCGCATATGTGAACGCGTACTCGGCGAGGCGCAGGCTGGCCTCCTCCGAGATCGCCCGGATCGTGATGGCGGCGCCGTCGGCGATGCGGGCCTTCGGCAGCACCTCGCGGACCTTCGCGATGATCGCCTCGGCCTCGGGGGAGCCGGCCATCGCCTCCACGCCCGCGTACAGGTCCTCGGTGACGTCCCGGATCACCACCACGTCGACGTCCTCGAAGCGCGAGTGCACGCCGGGGAGGGTGCGGCACGGACGCACGTTGGCGTACATGCCTGAGGCGACGCGCAGCGCGACGTTGACGCTGCGGAACCCCGTGACCTTGGGGGTCGAGATGGGGCCCTTCAGGGCCACGCCGTTCGCGCGGACGGATTCCGCAACGGAGTCGGGCAGCGGGGTGCCGTGCAGCTCGAGGGCGGGCTCGCCCACCTGCTGCACGTCCCAGTCGAACGCGACGCCGGTCGCCTCCAGCACGCGGCGGGTGGCCTCCACCAGCTCCGGCCCGATGCCGTCGCCGGGGATGAGGGTCACGCGGTGGGCGGTCACCTCGCCTCCCCGTGGGTCATCACGTGCTTGGGGTCCTCGTCCCGCATGCGCTCCATCGAGGCGCGGTCCTTCGCCTCCCGTGCGGCGGCGTCGGCGAGCACCTCCTCGATGTCGCCGGCCGGGATGATGACGGCGCCGGCGCCGTCGGCGTACACGTAGTCGCCGGGGACGACGCCGACGCCGGAGATCTCCACCGGCACGTTCGCCTGGAGGGGCATGATGAGGTTTCCGCCCTGGCGGACGGTCTCGCCCTTGCAGTACGTCACGAAGCCGTAGCCGGCGAGGTCGTCGAAGTCACGGAACCGGCCGTCGGTGAGGACGCCGGCCAGGCCGTTGTGCCGCAGGCGGGTGAGCTTGCGGCCGCCGCCCATCGCGGCGTCGGTGTGGCCGCCGGAGGACATGACCAGCACGGCGCCGTCGCCCCCCGCCTCGTCGATCGCGCGGTAGAAGTTCGCGGCGAAGTCGTTGTCGACCGGGTCCTGCAGGTCCTTGCGGACCGGGAAGTACCGGATGGTGACGGCCCTGCCGAACAGCACGGCGCCCGGGGTGGGGCTCACCAGGTCGAGGATGTGCGCGGGGTGCGAGTACCGCGCCGCGAGCGCGTCGACGATGGACGAGCAGGTCACGTCGAGGGCCATCGCCCGGATCTCGGTGTCGGTCATGGGGACCTCCCTGTCAGTTCACTTCGCGCCGACGGCCGAGGCCGGCGTCGGTGCGAGCTTGGAGTCGGAGCCCGTGGCGAGGGGTGAACGGGCGGGGTCGGGCCGGGGGTCGCCCTCGGCCCGCGCGGGCGAGGACGGACTCCGGCGGGCGCGGGTCCCGGCGCGCAGGCGGCGCAGGACGCGCTGGGCGAGCGAGCTCACCCAGAAGGGGTCGAGCGGCGAGGGGTCCAGCAGGCCGCGGGGGTTCACCGCGACCCTGCCGATGTCCAGCAGCACGCGCCGGAAGGCGGCGGCGTCGCGGAGCCGCGCCGCGGATGTCAGCGCCTCCAGCTCGAGATCGAGGCGCATCTGGACGGCCCCGGGGACGGGGATGCCGTCGAACGGCCGGCCGGGAAGGCCCATCGCAGCCTCCACGGCCCGGCGGGGGAAGTCGAAGCCCGCGTTCACGGAGGCCACCATGGTCGCCCCGAGGCGCAGGTTCGCGTCGTGCGGGTAGAACCGGCCGTCCTGCTCCAGGAAGGAGATGCCGGAGGGGCCGCGGTAGTCGACGTGGTCGAGGAGCCGCCTGGCGGACGCCGCGAGGGCGGCGTGGTCCGGGGACGGCCGCTTGAGCGTGGCGAGCCCGCAGCCGCGTGGCCATTCCCGGTCGACGCGGTGCACGACGTACTCGAACACGCCGTCGCCGCGCACGCTCTGGACGATCCAGCGCTGTCCGTCGATGCGCTCCTGGACCACCGCGCCGTAGCCGGAGCGGGCGAGGTGCTTCACGAGCGCGTCGCGCTCCCGGGCGGTGTCGACCATGCGGGGCGCGTCGATCTCCGACCCGGAGGTGCGCGGCTTCACGACCGACGGCAGCGGGGGCCAGACGGGGCTGTTGCCCTCGTCGTCGACCTCCACGGTCATCGGCGAGTCGAGGCCCAGCTCGCGGGCCGTGTCGGCGAGCCGGCGCTTGTCGCACAGCAGCGCGTACTGCTCCTCGGTGGGGCCCACGAACACGGCGCGGCCCATCGCGTGGCGGTTGCGGGACAGCAGGCGGACGATGTCCTCGTCCACCGGGACCACGGCGTCCACGCCCCGGCGCCGGCAGGTGTCGGACACCCATGCGACGAACGCGTCCGGCGTGTCCACCGGCGATGGGTAGCGCAGGGGACGCGGGACGGCGGGCGACCGGCCGCCGGCGCGGCCGGCCGGGTACGCGCCGATGACGTCGAAGCCGGCGCGCTTCAGCCGGCGGGCGACACGGGCCCCGTTGGGGTACCCGGTCCAGAGCACGAGAAGTGTCGGTGCCAAACCCTCTCCCCTGATGGCAGACCGATTGAGTACGGATCCACTATCGGCGGTCGGTCACCGCCGGCGCGTCACCCATCGGGGGAGGACGGGCCCATCCCGCCGTTCTGTTCGGCCAGGTCGGTCCCCCGTCACTCGTACATGACCCGGGACAACCGCACCCGTTACCGGGGGTGGGGCGACCCCCGCGGACGATCGGTTACGAAATCATTACGACCCGGGGCTCGACGGGCACCGCGGTGGTTCGGTGCCCGGAGCCCTCCGGGCCGTGAGGTCAGCGGGCGGAGCCCACCCCGGAGTCGACGACCGGGGCGGCGGAGGGACGCAACCCGTCGTCGTGGGAGACGCCCCCGTGCGACGGCGCCGCGGCTCGCTTGAGCACCGCGGCGGCGACGGCCCCCGCGGCCGCGAGCAGCGCGATCACCAGCAGGACCCTCCCGCCGCGCCGGCGCCGATCGGACCGCTCCACGGCGGTGCGCACGCGGCCTGCCGCGACGCCCATGCTGCGCCGGAACTCCGCATCATCACCGAGCCGCTGGATGATCCTGCGGGCGCGCTCCACGTCGATCTCGTCCAGCAGGTCGCCGGAGCGCGCGCGGTTCACCACGCCGCGGGCGGCGGGCGAGGTGGCGGCCTTCACGGCGGGGGCCACGAGCGCCGCGGACCTCCCGTCGGAGAGCCAGTGGACGAGTCGTGCGGTCTGGTCGTTCATCAGTGCCTCCTGGGACCGGTACCCGCCTTCGGTACCCGACCCCCCATACGGCGAAACGGCGGTCCGGTGGCCCGGGCGGCGCGCCTGTGGGAGGCTCGCGGCGGTTCCCCCACCGGGCAGGAGGCACACGGGATGCAGGGGCTGATGATGCACGGGGCGCTCACGCTGGGCGCCATCCTCGATCGCGCCGAGCGCATCACCCCGGGGTCGGCGGTCGTGTCGCGGGGATCGGACCGCGCGGTGCACCGCGGGACCTACGGCGAGCTCGCGCCGCGCGCACGCCGCCTGGCGGCCGGCCTGCGGGACCTCGGCGTGCCGGCGGACGCCCGGGTGGCGACGCTCATGTGGAACCAGCGGGAGCACCTGGAGGCCTACTACGGGGTGCCCGCCCGCGGAGCGGTGGTGCACACCCTCAACCCGCGGCTGTCCCCCGCGGAGCTCGCCCACATCGCCGACCACGCCGAGGACGAGGCGATCATCGTGGACGCCTCGCTGCTGGAGGTGCTGGGCGCGGTGCGGTCGCGCCGGGACTTCCGGCACGTCATCGTCGCCGGCGGGGACGCGCCGCACGGCACCATCGCCTACGAGGATCTGCTGGCAACCGAGGACCCGGGCGCGCCGCCGGTCGCGCAGGACGACGAGCTCGCCGCGGCGGTGCTGTGCTACACGTCCGGCACCACCGGGAACCCCAAGGGCGTCCTGTACTCGCACCGGTCGCTGGTGCTGCACGCCATGGGGCTGGCGATGGCCGACAGCTTCGCGATCGGCGAGGCCGACACGGTCCTGCCGGTGGTCCCCATGTTCCACGTCAACGCGTGGGGCCTGCCCTTCGCGTGCCCCATGACCGGCGCCGGGCTGGTGCTGCCGGGGCGCTTCCTCGACGCGCAGAGCCTGCTGGAACTGCTCACCGCCGAGCGCGTCACGTTCACCGCGGGGGTGCCCACCGTGTGGCTCGCCCTGCTGGAGCGGCTCGACGAGGCGCCCGGGACGCACGACCTGTCGGCGTTGCGGTGCATGCTGGTGGGCGGCTCCGCGGCGCCCATGGGACTCATCGAGGCGTTCGAGCGGCGTCATGGGCTGTACGTGCTGCAGGGCTGGGGCATGACCGAGATGTGCCCGGTGGGGAGCATCGGGCGCCTGCCCGTCGCGATGGCGGACGCCCCCGCCGAGGACCGCCTGGCCTACCGCGCGCGGCAGGGCCAGCCGGTGCCGTTCGTCGAGATCCGCGCGCGGCACGAGGGCGGGGCGGTGCCGTGGGACGGCGCCACCATGGGTGAGCTGGAGGTGCGCGGCCCCACCGTGGCGAGCGCCTACCTGGGCGGGGAGGGCGCCGACCGGTTCACCGACGACGGGTGGTTCCGCACCGGCGACATCGTCACCATCGACCCCACCGGCTGCATCGAGATCACCGACCGTGAGAAGGACCTCATCAAGTCCGGCGGCGAGTGGATCAGCTCCGTCGCGCTGGAGAACGCCCTGATGGCGCATCCGTCGGTGGCGGAGGCCGCGGTGATCGCCGTCCCGGACCCCAGGTGGCAGGAGCGGCCGCTCGCGTGCGTGGTGGTGCGGCCCGGTCATGCGCCCACCCCCGAGGAGTTGCGGGAGCGGCTGTCGGCCGACTTCCCGTCCTGGTGGCTGCCGGACCGCGTCGAGTTCGTCGATGAGATCCCACGGACCGCGACCGGCAAGTTCAAGAAGTCGGTGCTGCGCGACCGGTTCGCCGGCGGCGGCGCCCCCTGACGCGCGCGAACACGCTCTGCGGGACGCCCCGGCGCGGTTGGTGCGGGCGGCGGGACATGGATCGGTCGCGGGCGGTGCGGAAAACCCACCCGAGGGTTCAGGGAATAGCCCCAGACAGCCGATACAGGTCATGCATGTCCTAAATGTCCGGCACGACCCCCGCACCACCCAGAACCCCCGCACCCCCTTCAGCCACGCGGCCGCCGCGGACGGGCGGCCGCCGTCTCCCGGGAAGGAGCCCGCCCTTGCCCCCGCCGTTCTCCGCGCGCCAAGGTTCCGACGAGGTGCTGCGCCAGCTCGTGGCGCGCATGGAGTCCCTGGAGCGCAACTGCCTCACGGACCTCCTCGCCGGCCTCGACGCGATGCGCGCGGGCGACCTCACCGTCGAGGTCCGTCCGGTCACCGAGCACCTGGAGCCCACCTCGGCGTCCCCCGCGCTGCGCACGGCCACCGAGGTGTTCAACGCGATGCTCACGAGGGCGCAGGCCGCGATCGAGGGCTACAACGATGTCCGCGAGCGGATGCGCCGGGCGCTCGGCGACCACTCGTGCCTCGAGGACCTCCAGGCGCGGCTCACGAGCCTCGACGGGAAGTGCCTCAACGGCCTCGCGAGCGGCCTCGATGCCGTCGCCGGCGGCGACCTCACCGTCGAGGTCATCCCCGTCACCACGCCGCTGGCCGCGGCGCCGGGCCGGAACCTCGGCGACCTCGGCGACCTGTTCAACGGCATGCTCGCGAAGGCCCAGCGGGCCGTCGGCAGCTACGAAGACATGCGTCGCGAGACCGGCACGATGGTCGGCCAGCTCGCGGCGACCGCCTCGACGCTGGGCGATTCCTCCGGGCGCCTGGCGATCATCGCGGACGAGACGGGCCGCGCGGTCAGCGAGATCGCGAGCACCATCGAGTCCGTCGCCCAGGGCTCATCGCAGCAGGCGGAGGCCGCCGGCGGCGTGAGCGAGGCGGTGGAGTCCGCGGCGGGCGTCGTCGCGGGTCTCGGTGACAAGAGCGACGAGATCGGCCAGATCGTCGACACGATCGGCGGGATCGCGAGTCAGACGAACCTGCTGGCCCTCAACGCCGCCATCGAGGCCGCCCGGGCGGGCGACGCCGGCCGCGGGTTCGCGGTGGTTGCCGACGAGGTCCGCAAGCTCGCCGAGAGCTCGCAGGACTCCGCCAGCTCGATCGCCGCCATCATCGGCGACATCCAGCGGCAGACCGTCGACGCGGTCGCCGCGATGGACGGCGTGAAGAGCGACGTCGCCTCGGTGGCGGGCATCTCCGAGGAGAACGCCGCGGCGGCGGAGGAGGTGTCGGCGGCGACGGAGCAGACCGCGGCCTCCACGCAGGAGGTGGCGTCCGCCTCGGAGGAGGTCGCGGGCGCGGCCAACCGGCTCAACGGGCTGATCGCGCACTTCAGGGTGTGACCGGTGCGGGGCGGGTGACCACCCGCCCCGCCACCGCCGCCAGCGGCGTGAACGGCTCCCCCCGCGGGGCCCACAGGCGGGCATCGCAGGATTCCGGGCGGTCGTCGCCCAGCAGCAGCACCGCACCGTCCGGCACGACGCCGAAGTCCCGGTCGTACCGTGACGTGTCGCGATGCTCCCCGGTGATCCGCACCCGCGCGCCGTTGCGGTACAGCAGGCCGCCGCGCACCGCCACCCGGTCGCCGGGGACCCCCGCGATGCGCAGCACCGGGTCGGGCAGCGGGTAGCCGGTGCTGCCGCACGCCGCCCGGATCGCCGGCGTGGGCGTCACGGCCACGACGTCTCCGGCGCGTGGCCGGCGCCCCTCCCGGTACGCGTCGCGGTCCACCAGCAGCCGGCCGCCCGCCGGGTATGCGGGGGCCATCGCGGCGCTTTCGTTCACGAGCCACACGGGCCCGACGGCGTGCGGCAGGCCGGCGGCGAACACCGCCGCCCCCGCCGTGAGGGCCGCCGCGGTGGCGGCGGCCCTCACGCGCCGGTCACTGCGGGGCGGTCGTCGCGTAGGGGATCCGCACCTGGATCGGGGAGCTGTCGGTCATGGTGAACAGCGTGTAGGTGGCGGAGTCCTGCGGGCCGGCCTTCACGGCCTCGCAGTAGGACTGCAGTGTGCCGTCCATGTCCTGCCCGTTCACCTGCGTGATGTAGGCGGGGTTCGGGAACCCGGCCTGCGCGGCGGGCGACCCCGGGACGATGTTGTCCACCAGGATCCCGGGGGCGGAGGTGGGCGCGCCGCTCAGCTGGGAGGGGTCCGGGTAGTAGTCCAGGCCGATGCCGGTCCAGTACAGGGAGTGGCCGGCCTGCAGCTGCGGGACGACCTCCTTCACCCGGTCGACGCCGATCGCGTAGTTCTGGCCCTGGATGATGCGGTTGTTGCGCTGCGTGGTGCCCGCGGAGTTGATCCCCACGAGCCTGGACTCGGTGTCGACCAGGGGGCCGCCGGAGTTGCCGGGGTTGATCGCCACGTCGGTCTGGATGACGTTGGGGTAGTTCGGCACGTCCACGGCGTTGCGCTCGTCGTAGGAGGTGCTCACCACCGAGACGACGCCGGTGGTGGCCGTGAGCCGGGCCTTCTCGCTGTCGCTGCCCGGGAAGCCGACGGCGACGACGGTGTCGCCCTCCCTGATGTCGGCCTGCGCGCCGAGCGGCAGGGTGATGAGGCCCGTGGTGTCGGCGACCTTCAGCACGGCCATGTCGTCGCACGGGGCGCTGCCCATGAGCTTCGCCTCGCGCGTCTGGTCGTTCACGACCACCTGGAAGGTCTCGCCCTCATTCACGACGTGCTGGTTGGTCACGATGAGGCCCTGCTGGGCGTCGAGCACCCACCCGGTGCCGCCGGCCCCCCGGTCACCGGTGAGCGCGAGGATCCGGACGGTGCTCGGTCGCAGGCTGTCGACGATCGCGGAGATCGGCCGCTGCGGGGGGGTGTCGTCCCCGCCGCCGATGACCCCGGTCGCGAGCAGCGTCCCGATGCCGGCGACCGCCACGATCGCGAGGGCGCCGACGATGGTGGCCATGCGGGTGGAGCGCCGCAGCCTGCGCCGTTCGATGGTTGACGCCGACGGCCCGCGCAGGTCCTGGGGGACCACGCCGATCTGCGTGGCCTTCGCGGACGGCGGCTGCATGGAGGTGCGGATGAGGGTCTCCCCGATCTGCACCATCTCGTTGCCCTGCAGCAGCACGGGCCCGGTGAGCCTGTGGCCGTTCACCAGGACGCCGTTGGCGGATCCCATGTCGTGCAGCTCGGCCCGCCCGTCGGCGTACACGCGCAGCATCGCGTGCTGCCGCGACGCCTTTTCGTCGTTCACCACGAGGTTGCATCCCGGGTCCCGGCCGATGACCCAGCGCTCACCCGAGGCCTGGACGGCGTGACCCTCGTCCCCGCCCGACTCGACCACCAACCACATGCGCGTTCCCCTTCGGTTCGACCGCTGGAATCTATGATGCAAGACCCGCGTGGACCAAAGGCGTGACAGGCCGTGACAGCCACCCGGCCTCTGCTATCCTCCGCCCCCGCCTGACCCGGGCGGTTAGCTCAGCGGTAGAGCACCTGCCTTACAAGCAGGGGGCCGGCAGTTCGAACCTGCCACCGCCCACTGACCGACCCAGGCGCTCGGGGGTGTAGCTCAGCTTGGTTAGAGCACCGGACTGTCAATCCGGAGGCCGCGGGTTCGAGTCCCGTCACTCCCGCCTCATGGAAGCCC
>JADLHW010000039.1 GCA_020848615.1 Thermoleophilia bacterium | reverse complement strand
TGCATCTCTGTGATGGTCGGGGTGCCGGAGGCGGGGTAGCCTCGTCGGTACGGGCCGGGAGTGTGGCTCGACAATTGCCTGCCGGTCTCACCAGGCCAAGAGGTAGTGATTGCCCGCTCCCGGTTCGCTCTGGCGGGCCGGTGCGGCGTCGCTTGATAGAAGCGCGGGACCTCGTGTGATCCCCAGAGATGTGTGCGCGTCCGCACCCGGCCTGCCGGAGACGCGCGTCACATCAAGCGAAGGGGGTCAGCGTGCTGGTCTGCGGGATCGATGCCCACGCCGCGAGCTTTGCGGTCTGCGTGGTCGACCAGGTCGGGGCGGAACTCACCAGGGTCACGGTGCCCAACAGCCCGGCCGGCAACACTCGCCTGTTGGGGTGGCTGGCTGAGCTCACCGAGGTCCCTGTGCGGATCGGGATCGAGGGCGGGGGCAACTGGGGCCTGCGCCTGGCGTGGAGCCTCACCGAGGCCGGGTTGGATGTCCGTGAGGTCCCTGGCCACTACACCGCTCGGGAACGGCGCCGGCTCAAAGGCGGTGGGCGCAGCGATCCCCGGGACGCTCTCGCGATCGCCAGGGTGGTGGCGCGTGAACACGACCTGCCGCCGATCCGCCGGGATGACCTGAATCGCCAGCTCAAGCTGATCGTCGACTACCGACGGACCCTGTTGACCGAACGGACCCGCACGATCAACCGCCTGTACCGCGACCTGGCAATGCTCGAGATCCACGCCCCACCGGGCACATTGCGCCACCCCCGTGGCCTGAGCTCGGTGGCAAAGGCCCTGCGAGGTGACCCCCGCCCGCAGGCCGACATCGCTCGCCGGCGCCTGGCCAGGATCATCGCGATCACCACTGAGGTCACCGAACTGGACCGCCAACTGGGCGTGATGGTTCGTGCCTCCGGCACCACGATCACCGAGCTGCTGGGAATCAGCACGATCACCGCCGCCCGGATCCTCGGAGAAGTCGGAGACATCACCCGCTTCCCGACCCGAGACGCATTCGCGGCGGCAAACGGCACCGCCCCGATCCCAGCCAGTTCAGGCAACACCACCCGCATGCGCCTGAGCCGACAGGGCAACCGGCGCCTCAACCATGCCATCCACCACATGGCCCTGACCCAGATCAGCCACCCCGGCCCCGGCCGGGACTACTACCGACGCCGCCGCGCCAGCGGCGACGGCACCCTGCACGCCCTCAGAGCCCTCAAACGCCGCCTCTCCAACGTCCTCTACCGGCAACTGCTCGCCGACGCCGGCCGCCTCCAGGAGGCGCCCCAGGGATGACCCGTTGACATAGAAGCTCACAGCCGGGCGTCCAATTGCACGGTGCCGAGCGGCCGGGGGGATGGGCCGGAGACCGCCCGGGGGGAGCGGGGTCAGTGGTTCCGGACGGCCCAGTCGTACGGGACGAGATCGCCGAACGGGTCGGCGCGGTCCGTGCGGGAGGGATCGTGGGTGTGGGTCGAGCAGTTCGCGACGAGGGCATCGGGGTCGGACATGCCCTTCATGCCGTTCCAGAGGCCCGGCGGGATGACGACCAGATGATGGGAGGCGGGGCCCAGGAACACCTCGACGAGAGAACCGCGGGTGGGGGAGTCCTCACGGTCGTCGAAGACGACGATCTTCACGCGGCCGTGGGGGCAGGCGTAGTTCAGGGTCATGTCGCGGTGCCGGTGCCAGCCCTTCACGACGCCCCGGTAGATCGTGGTGAAGTAGATCTCGCCGAAGCTGCGAAAATGGTCATCCGTCGCCCGGAGCATGTGCATGATCGTCCCGCGCTCGTCGGGGATCCGGCGCAACGGCACGACCATTAGGTCGTGGATCGGGGTGCCGATGACAACGTGGGTCCCGTCGGGAAGCGTCATGTGCCGTCTCTCGGTCGGTGCGGGGCCGCAGATGAGCCGAGGCACCCTAACGAAGGCCCCATCATGACCACCGCCCCCGCCCATCTGACCGCCACCCATCCGCCGTGCCGGAGCTGCCAGGCCCCGGTGAGCCGGACCGTCGTCGACCTCGGCATGTCGCCGCTGTGCGAGACGTTCCTGCTGCCGGAGGAACTGAACCGCATGGAGCCGTTCTACCCCCTGCACGTGCGGGTCTGCGACCGGTGCCACCTGGTCCAGCTCGAGGAGTACGTGAGCGGGGAGGAGATCTTCGGCGGGGAGTACGCGTACTTCTCGAGCTACAGCGACAGCTGGGTCGCCCACGCGAAGCGGTACGCCGACGACCGGATCGCGGCGATGGGCCTCGGCCCGGGGTCGCTGGTGGTGGAGGTTGCGAGCAACGACGGGTACCTGCTGCAGCACTTCGCGGCGGCGGGCATCCCGGTGCTGGGCATCGAACCGGCGGAGAACGTCGCGGAGGCCGCCCGGGCCCGTGGGGTGCCCACCGAGAACGCGTTCTTCGGGCGGGGGACGGCGGAACGCCTGCGGGCCGAGGGACACCGCCCGGACCTCATGGCGGCGAACAACGTGCTCGCGCACGTCCCGGACATCTCGGACTTCGTCGCCGGGTTCGCGGTGCTGCTCGCCGACCGCGGGATCGTGACGTTCGAGTTCCCGCACCTGATGCGCCTCATCGAGGGCGTCCAGTACGACACGATCTACCACGAGCACTTCAGCTACCTGTCCCTGCTCGCGGTGCGGACGGTGCTCGCCGCGCACGGCCTGCAGGTGGTGGACGTCGAGGAGCTCCCCACCCACGGCGGGTCGCTGCGCGTCCACGCCGGCCACGAGGGCGTCCACGCCCCGACCCCGCGGGTCGCCGACATGCTCGAGCGGGAGCTGGCCGCCGGGTACGACACGCCGGCGCCGTACGAGCGGTTCGCGGCCACGGTGGAGGCGAGCAAGCGGGCGCTGCTGCGGTACCTCATCGACGCCCGCGAACGCGGCCTGCACGTCGCGGCGTACGGTGCCCCGGGCAAGGGCAACACGCTGCTCAACTACTGCGGGATCCGGACGGACCTGGTGGACTACGCCGTCGACCGGAACCCGTACAAGCACGGCAGGTTCACCCCGGGGACGCACATCCCCATCCACCCCCCGGAGCGCCTCGCCGAGACCCGGCCGGACGTGATCCTCATCCTCCCGTGGAACCTGCGGGACGAGATCGCCGCCCAGCTGGCGTACACGGCGGAGTGGGGAGCCAGGCTCATCGTCCCCGTCCCGGTGGTGCAGGAGGTGACGCGCCCGTGAAGGTGGTCCTGTTCTGCGGTGGCAAGGGCCTGCGCATGCAGGAGGCGTCTCGCCGCATCCCGAAGCCCATGATCCGCATCGGTGACCGGCCGGTGCTGTGGCACGTGATGAAGTACTTCGCGCACCACGGGCACACCGAGTTCATCCTGTGCCTGGGGCACAAGCAGGAGGTCATCAAGGAGTACTTCCTCAACTACAACGAGGCGTACTCCAACGACTTCGTGCTGTCCGGCGGCGGGTCACGGATCCGCCTGCTCAACGAGGACATCGCGGACTGGCGGATCACGTTCGTCGACACCGGGTACTCCGCGAACGTCGGGGAGCGCCTGCGGCGGGTGCGTGAGCACATCGGGACGGACGAGTGGTTCCTGGCGAACTACGGGGACGTCCTCACCGACGCGCCGCTCACCGAGATGATTGCGCGTGCCCGGGCCGCGGACTGCACCGCGAGCTTCCTGATGGTGCGGCCGAGCTACACGTTCCACACGGTGGAGATCGACGACGGCGGGATCGTGCAGGACGTCAAGGACGTGGAGCGCTCCGACATCTGGGTGAACGGCGGGTACTTCATCCTGAACCGCGCGATCTTCGACCACATGGAGCCGGGCGAGGAGCTGGTCACCGACGTCTTCGCGAAGCTCGTGGCGCAGCGCCGCCTCACGGCGTTCCGGCACCGGGGCTTCTGGGCGCCGATGGACACCCTGAAGGAACAGCAGGAGCTGGAGGCCATGATCGAGGCGGGCGGCGGCCCGTGGCGGCTGTGGGAGAACGGCGTGCGGGAGGACGGCACCCCGTGATCGCCCTGCGCCTCGGGGGCCTGCGCTCGGTGCTCGCCATCGGCGCCCACTCCGACGACATCGAGATCGGGTGCGGCGGGACGCTGCTGGCGATCGCGCGGGCGAACCCGGGGTGCGCCTTCACGTGGCTGGTGCTGACCGGCGACGACGCGCGCTGTGCGGAGGCCCGCGCCAGCGCGGCCGCGTTCCTGCCCGGTGTGGCACCGCGGCTGGTGCTCGGCGGCCTCCGGGACGGGCACCTCCCGTACGCCGACGCGTCGGCCGGGAAGGACCTGGTGCACCGGGTGCGCGACGAGGCCGCGCCGGACCTGGTGCTCACGCACCGCAGGGCGGACATGCACCAGGACCACCGTTTCTGCGGGGATGTCGCCCACCAGGCGTTCCGCGGGGTCCTGACGCTGGAGTACGAGATCCCGAAGTACGACGGCGACCTGGGGGTACCGAACCTGCTGGTCCCCGTGGAGGAGGACGCCGCCCGCCGCAAGGTCGACCACCTCATGGCGCACTTCGCCACTCAGCGCGCCAAGGGCTGGTTCACGGAGGACACGTTCCTGGGTCTCATGCGGTTGCGCGGCATCGAGGCGGCATCGGATTCCGGGTTCGCGGAGGGCTTCGACGCCCGGAAGCTGATCATGCTGCCGTGAGCCGCGAGTCCTTCAAGCAGACGCTCGGGCACGGACTGCTGAGCTTCGGGGCGGTCGCGCTGATCGGCCTGGTGGGCAGCGTGGTCATCGCCCGCATCTACGGCGTGGACGTCGTGGGGGAGTACGCCATCACCCTCGCCCCGGTGGGCGTGCTCACCTACATGTCCACGGTGCAGGAGCAGGCGGCGCTCATCCGGGCCCTGTCGGTGCTGGAGCCCCGCGATCCGCGCGTCACCGGCCTCACGGCGGCGGTGTTCGGCTTCTCGTCGCTCGTGACGATCATCGTGGGGGGGCTCGTCGGGCTCGTCAGCGCGTTCCTCATGGCGGGGCCCATGGACCATCCGGGCCTCATCCGGGCGATGGCCGTGCAGATCGCCGGCTACGTGTTCGTCACGAACACGTGCTGGAACATCGACAGCGTCCTGAATGCGTTTCGCTCGGGCCGTCAGCTGCTGTGGGTCCGGCTCGTGCAGGCCACGGCGTTCCTGGTGATCGCGGTGGTCTACGGGCTGCTGGACGCCACGGTGTGGGGGCTGGTGTGGGCCACCATCGGCTCGTGGGCGCTGTCGTTGCTCCCGCGGATACGTGCGCTGGGCCGCGTGATGTTGTGGCGGGTGCCGGCCGAGGACATGCGGGCGGGGATGCGGGCGTTGCCCGAGATGATCCGGTTCGGGCTGAAGGCCGCGCCCGGCGGCGTGGTGGTGGGGATCAACGCGGAGGCCGGCACGTGGATCCTGGGGTTCACCTCGAACCTCGCCGCGGTCGGCGCGTGGAACCGGGCCCGTCAGCTGGGGGACCGGCTGAAGGAGGGCACGATCCGCCTGAACGAGGCGCTCCTGCCGACCCTGGTGGAGCGCCGGAACCAGGGTGACGACCACGGCCACGACCGCGCGTGGGCGGATTCGGTGCGATACGGCCTGTCGGGCATGCTGCTGGTGGCCGCGGTCGGCGGTGGCGCCGGGGAGGGCGTCATGAACGTGTTCGGCCCCGGGTTCGCGCAGGGGTCGACGGCCCTGGCGCTCATCCTCGTGTACCAGGCCCTGCAGGCGGTCGACAGCATGCACATCACCGCCCTGTACGCCGCGAACCGGCCGTGGCTCACCACCGTCGCCTCCACCTTCGGCATGACGGTGGGGCTCGCGATCGCGATCCCGATGTCGATGGTCGAGGGCGTGACGGGGCCGGCGATCGGCCTGGTGTTCGGCATCTTCACCTCCACGTGCGTGATGCACGGCTCGGTTCGCCGCATGCTCAGCAGCCCCCTTGCGCAGCTCTGGCCCGCGCGGCAGATGGCCGCCATCGCCGTCGCGTACGGCGCGGGGTTCGCGGCCGCGTACGCGGTGGACCGGTCGCTCGACGGTCACCTGGGGACGCTGGTCGCGCTCACCGCGGGCACCGTCGCGTACGTGGCGGGGTTCGTGCTGCCCGGCGGGCTGGGGGACCGTGACCGGGACCGCATCCGCGGCATCCGGGAGCGCCTCTCGTCCCGGGGCACGGCGACCGCCTGATCCCGCCGCCTGCGCGGGCGCCGGTCTGGTAGAACCGGACCGTGCTCGCCGTCGTGTCCCCCGCGAAGTCCCTGGACTGGGACAGCCCGCTCGCCACCCGGCGGCACAGCGAACCGGAGCTGCTCCCCGACGCCCGCGAACTGGCGGGCGTGATGGCCGCTCAGGCCCCGGCGCGCATCGCGGCGCTCATGAAGGTCTCCCCGGCCCTCGCGGACCTCAACGCCGTGCGGTTCCGCGAGTGGGTTCCGGATGCCGTCCCTCCCGCCGCCCGGCCCGCGGTGCTCGCCTTCGCGGGCGACACGTACCGCGGCATGCGTGCCCCCCAGACCTTCTCGGAGCGGGACTTCACGCACGCCCAGAAGACGCTGCGGATCCTGTCGGGCCTGTACGGGGTGCTGCGCCCCCTGGACCTCATCCAGCCGTACCGGCTCGAGATGGGAACGCGCCTCGCGACGCCCCGCGGGGAGGACCTCTACGACTTCTGGGGGGACCGCATCACCGCGGCCCTCCGTGACGCCGTCCACGCGAGCCCGGGCGCCCGGGTGCTCGTGAACCTCGCATCACTGGAGTACTTCCGGTCCGTGCGCGCCGGCGACCTGGACGCGCGGGTCGTCACCCCGGTGTTCCTCGACGGCGGCCCCGACGTGGAACCCCGTGTCGTGAGCTTCCACGCCAAGCGGGCGCGCGGCGCGATGGCCGGCTGGATCGTCCGGGACCGCGTCTCCACGATCCGCGCCCTCACCTCGTTCGACGGCCTCGGCTACCACCACGACCCGGACCGCTCCGAGCCCGGCCGCCCCGCGTTCGTTCGGATCGCCCCCGGCTGAGCCCGCCGGGACCGCCCCGTCGCCTGTTCCGGGGACCACCGGGCGAGGGGGGATCGGACGGGGGCGCACCGCGGGCCCGGCCCGCCGGGCTCGTGTGCAATTGGACGCCCGCGTGTGCAATTGCACATACCCGGCGCTGGGCGTTTCAGCGGGGTCCGGGGGGGGTTCGGAGTGAGGGTGCCGGGGGTTGAGGGAGGCCCAGGCCACCCCCGGCGTGCAGCAGGATCCTGAGCCTGTGGTTGTGGAGGTTCCGGAACCCGTGGCCGGCGCGTTTCACCGTTTTGATCAGCAGGTTCAGGGCTTCGGTCGGGGCCGGGTCCTCGGTGAGGGAGATGTCCCGCACGGACTCCTTGGCCAGCAGGCGCCCAAGACCGCGTTGTCGGGGTCTCCGATGCGCAGGTGCAGCAGCATCCGGTCGGGGCCGGCAGGGTCCAGGCGCTCGGCGCCTTTGACCATCAGCTCCCGCTCAGAAGAAGCTGGAGGCCGCCAACACGATCTCATTCGCGTTTGAGTTCCTTGTTCTCCGGCTCAAGCTCCCGCATCCGGGCGGCGGTTCGCGACGGTTGATCCGCCGTCGGTGAGGGGTGCGCCTTCGACCCGGGGCAACTGCTCATGGACTGGCTCGTCGATGTGCAATTGGACGCCGACGTGTGCAATTGCACCCTCCCGAGCCGCGCCGGGGGACCTCCGTCGGCCTCCGGGCATCGAGGTGGGGTGGCCGTCGAGGGCCGCAGTCCGGGATCGTCTTGGCCGCCGCGTGCTCATGCTCAGAATGACCGCGGTGACGGTGCCCGGTTCGCTTCCGGTGGTGCGAGACGGGCTGCCCCAAGCACGGGGCGGTCCGGTGGGGAACCCCATGCCCTTGCCGATCTCCGGTGCCGGTACCGTGCGACTCCCGCGGCAGGTACGGCGGTATGGACCAAGGAGCCGTTGGGAGCGTGTGGTGACCGCGTTCGTGACGCGGTGGACCGGTGCGTCGTCTCGATCGCGGTCGACGTCGACGAGCGGTTCTTCGAGCTGCGGCGATCCGATGCGGGAGCCGAGGCGCGCAACGAACAGGTGCAGCCGGTGACCGGCGGGCAGCTGAGCGCGCACGACGCCGACCGGATCGTCGATCCGGCCACCGCCACGCGCGCGGCCCTTTCGTTCGCGCGTGACGGCAAGCCGGATCCGGGGGTGCGATGGCACGAGGCCTGATCCCCCGCCCGGGGAGGGTCAGCCCTCGGGGGTGATGATCTCCTGGGCCCGGGCGTAGGCGGCCTCGCCGAGGGCGATCTGGCGGTCGGCGGCGTCGAGGAGGCCGGGGCGGAGGAGGTCGGCGCCCTCCCAGAGGACGTCGATGGCGGAGAGGAGGGCGGCCTCCGGGTCGGGCCCGTGGAGGTCGACGACGGCGCAGCCGGTGCCGAACAGGTCCGCGAGGCCCTGGAACTTGTGGCGGTAGTAGTCGGAGGACGCCACGCACACCGCGGGGATGCCCCGGGACAGGGCGAAGACCGCGAGGTGGTACGTGGAGGTCACCACCAGGCGGGCGCGGTCGAGGCGGGCCATGGCCCACTGCGGCGGTGCCGACGGGCCGTCCGGCTGCTCCACCAGGGGGTACCCATCGGTGATGCGCGCGGTGCCGGGGCGGTCGTCGTCCCACTCGGAGACGGGGATGGGGATGAGCGTCACGCCACGCTCGAAGGCGGCGGACTGGACCGCGGCGCGGATGAGCTGTGTCTCGGCGTCGTCGGTCTCCATGTAGCTCGCGAGCCGGTGGTTCACGCCGAGCCCGTCACCGAGGGCCTCGGGGGCACCCGCCCGGGCGAGGGGGATGGCGTCGTCGCCGGTGATGGTGACCCGCTCGCCGGGCACGCCGAGCTCGGCGAGCAGGGGCACGCCGGTCACGGACTCGCGCAGCGCGATGAGCGCGCACTTCGGCAGCACCTTCGCGGCGAGGTCCCGCAGCGCCGGGTCGCGCAGCGGTCCGATGCCCTGCCCGAACAGCACGCACGGAATGCCCCGCGCCTGGGCCCGTTCGATGGTGACGAGCACGCGCTCGCTCTGCTCCGGGTCGACGTCGGTGAGGTACCCCCCGCCGATCGCGGCCAGCACGTCGGCCCCCGCGAGGGGATCGGTGCCGCGACGCAGGACCTTCGGGAGACGGCCCGTGGTGAGCCGCACGGGGATCGCACCGGGCACCAGCTCGGCAAGCAGGACCGGGTCGCCGGTGACCACGGCGATCTCCGCGTGGGGCCACAGGGACCTGAGCCGGGCGACGGCGACCTGGAGCATCGCCACGTCACCGCGGTTGCGGTGCTGGTGCTCCCCGTGCTCGATCACGATGCGCATCCGCAAAAGCCTATGGAAAAGTCCCGGCGACCGGCCAGCGATGGACGGGGAGTCTCAGGCCCCCCGTTCGGAGGGCGCCCCGGCGGGGCGGCGCGGGGACGACGGCCACCACACGCGGTCGCCCAGATCGGCGACCAGGGCGGGCACCAGCACCGAGCGCACCACGAGCGTGTCGAGCAGCACGCCGAACCCCACCAGGAAGCCGATCTGGAACAGGGCCCACAGGGGCAGGACGCCCAGCACGGCGAACGTCCCGGCCAGCACGACACCCGCGGATGTGATCACCCCGCCGGTCACCGCCAGGGCGCGGAGCATGCCCTCCCGGGTGCCGTGGCGGGCCGCCTCCTCACGTGCACGGGCCATCAGGAAGATGTTGTAGTCGACGCCGAGGGCCACCAGGAACACGAAGCCGAACAGGGCCAGCGTCGGGTCCTGACCGGGGCTCCCGAACACGGTGTTGAACAGCAGCGCCGACAGGCCGAGGGACGCGAGGAACGACAGGATCACCGTCGCGATGAGCAACAGGGGGGCCAGCACCGCGCGCAGCAGGGCGGCGAGGATCACCAGCACGACCAGCAGGATGAGGGGCGGCAGCAGCACCGTGTCGCGGATCGCGGCGTCCCGCACGTCGGCCTCCTCGGCGGTGGGGCCGCCCACCAGGGCCGTGTCGCCGCCGGCCGCCGTCACCGCGTCCCGCAGCCGCGGGATGAGGTCGTACGCCTCCTGGCTGAACGGCTCCGGGGCGAGGGTGAGGTCGAACCGGGCGCCGGGCGTGCCCCGCTGGGGTTCGCCGAGGGCCGCCACGCCCGGGGTGTTCCGGAGGGCGGTCCGCACCGCCGCGAGGCGGGTGGTGTCGCCCACGACCACCGTGGTGGGGGCCGTGGCGCCCGCGGGGAACGAGCGGGCGATGAGCTCCTGCCCGTCCACGGCCTCCACGCCGCCGCGGAAGCCGTTGGAGGACGTGAGGCCCGTGTCGAACGTGAACAGGCCCGCGCACATCGCCAGCAGCGCCATCGCCGTGAGGCCCCACACGGCGCGCGGCCGGCCGGTCACGCGCTCGCCGATGCGCCGCCACGTGCCCCGCGTCGCGAGCCCCGCGTCGGAGGCGTCGAAGCGCGGCACGAACGGCCAGAACACGCGCCTGCCGCACAGGATGAGCAGCGACGGGAGCGCGGTGAGCATGGAGATCGCCGCGACCGCCACGCCGATCGCCCCCACCGGGCCGAGCCCGGCGGTGCCGTTCACCTCCGCCAGGGCGAGCACCAGCAGGCCGGCGACCACCGTGCCGGCGCTGGCGAGGATGGCGGGGCCCGCCTGCCCCAGGGCGACGCGCATCGCGTCGCGGGCCGATTCGCGGTGGTGCAGCTCCTCCCGGTACCGGGCCACCAGCAGCAGCGCATAATCGGTGCCGGCGCCGAACACCAGCACCAGCAGGATCCCCTGGGTCTGGCCGTTGATGACCACCCCGTTGGAGCCCAGCAGGTAGCCGACGGCCCGCACCGTCATCTCCGCGAAGCCCACGGCCAGGACCGGGAGCACCCAGAACACCGGTGACCGGTAGATCACCAGCAGCAGGACGATCACCAGCAGGCCCGTGGCGATGAGCAGCGTGGTGTTGATGTTGCCGAACACCTTGATGGCGTCCGCGCTGAACCCCGCGGGACCGGTCACCTTCACCTGCAGCCCGTCCGCGGCGACGCCCTCCGTGCGGTCGCGGAAGTCCTCGACGGCGTCCACCAGGGCGTCGGCGTCGCCGCTCACCTCCAGCGGCACCGAGAACACCAGGGCACGGCCGTCGGGGGACGGGATGAGCGGCGTCGGGGCCAGGGCCTTCGGCGGCAGCTCCCCGGCGATCGCCGTGCGCAGGCCCCCGACGGCCGCGCGGTCCGCGGCGGTGAGGCCCGTCTCGCGGGCGGCCACGACGATGGCGGGGGTGAGCTCCCCGTCCGGGAACGCCTTGCCGAGCTCGGCGACACGCACCGATTCGGCGCTGCCCGGCAGGAAGCTGGACGGCTCGTTGGTGATCACGCTCTCGAACTTCGCGCCCAGCGGGCCGCCCACGGCGAGCACCAGCAGCCAGGCCCCCAGCACGACCAGCGTGGTCCGCGCGGACCGGGCGGGGAAGGTGAACGCGCGCCGCATCGCCGGGAACGTAGGTGAGCGGCCCGCCCATCGCAATCGGCATCCGTCCCGTCGCGTGGGCGGACGGATGCCCATGCCCCGGGAACGGCGACGGCGCTCACCGACCTGAGCGAGTGACCTCCGGCGACGTGTGACGTGGGCCGTGGCCGGGAAGATGGCGGGCATCCCCCGAGCATGGGGCCACGGTTGAGGTGCTCAGCCCAGATCCTCGACAACTCACCGGATATCTCACCCGACGCAACGACTCACGACACTATGGTCTGGTCATGACCGCCACCGCACCCCTGTCCGAGCGGCTCGTGGCCCACATGGTCGCCAACC
>JADLHW010000038.1 GCA_020848615.1 Thermoleophilia bacterium | reverse complement strand
GCGGCGCGGGCCGCGGCGACTCCGGCGGCGGTGCGTTCGGCGGCGATGGCTCGCTCGAATTCGGCGACAGCGCCGAAGACGTGGAAGATGAGCCGCCCGCCGGGGGTGGTGGTGTCGATGGCTTCGGTGAGCGAGCGCAGTTCGATGCCGCGGGCGTCCAGGTCGGCGGCGACGGTGAGCAGGTGCGGCACGGAGCGCCCGAGGCGGTCGAGCCGCCACACCATCAGCACATCCCCGGTGGCTGCGGCGGCCAGCAGCTCGGCGAGTGCGGGCCGGTCGTCGCGGCCGCCGGACATCTGCTCGGTCCAGATATGTTCGGCCCCCGCGTTTTTGAGCGCCCGGACCTGCATATCGACGCTTTGGTGAGTGGTCGATACACGGGCGTAGCCCAGGAGCGTCATTGCCGGTCGTCGAGGTCGATGGCCCCGGCGTCGGTGGTCGGTGCTGCCATGCCGTGATGCTGGCACAGCCCTCTGACAATTCAGCCCGTCAAGGCCCCGCCCACCGACCGATCCGGGCCGCGACCTGCGCTCTTAAGCGGGTGGCCCCACCCCTCGCGCGGCAGCCGTTCCCACCTACAGGTACATACGTACCGTATCGCGTACCCGGTACGTTACGTGCGTACCTGTTCTTGCTCAGTGAGGGGCCGCCACGGGTTGGTTTCCCCTGGTCCATTGCGTACGGGCACCCAGTCAGGTACAGTGAGCAACGTACCCGGTACACACAACGTACCTAACCGTTACGGATGGGAGTCCCCGCTATGGCCGTTAAGAGCACCGCCGCCGCGTCCGCCCTGGCTGATGCGTTCGCCTCGCTGAGTGTGGAGGGCAAGCCGGTGACCGTGCGGTCCCTGCGGGAGCGGGCCGGGGTCAGCACGGATGCGGCCGGGGAGTGGCTGCGCACCAACCGGCCCGCCCGCGATGTCTCCCCCGTGCCGGCCGATGTGCTGGCCCGTGTCCTGGACCCGCTGTGGTCGGCGGCGGTGGCCGCCGCCCGCGACGAACACGCCGAAACCGACGCCGCCGAACGGGCCGCCCTAGTTGCGGCGGAGGCCGACGCCCTGACCGAGCTGGCCGCCACGCTCACCCGCGCCGAGACCGCCGAGGCCGAGATCGCTCAACTGCGCCGCGAGCTCGCCGAGCTCGACACCCGCCGCGCCGCCGCTGAGGCCGCCCGCGACGAACACGCCGCCCTCACCGCCGCCGCCACCAAAGACGCCGCCGACGCCCGCGCCCTCGCCCACAGCGCCGAACTCCTCGCCGCCGAAGCCCAGGCCACCGCCCGCACCCTGCGCGAAGTCCTCGACACCATCAGCAAAAACACCAAAGACGACACCGGCAAGAAGTGATTCGGCGGTCGTGCGCAGTCTGGGCATATGTCGCGCATCATCTGATCGCCGTAGGCGTTCCGCCCGGGCCGCCCGGCCAGGCTGGGGTCCGGGAGCAGCGCACGACACCCGCCCGGTCGATCGCACGTGAAACCGATCCCTACCGGTCTTCTCGACGCTGTCCTTGTCGCCGCTGGGCGCGGTTCATCGACGGCGGCGGTGGCGGTGCGGCGGTTTTCAGTCGCAGCTGTTGCGCCGCGTCGACCATGCGGGCACTGGCCGTTGCCAGCCGCCGATAGGTCAGCTCGAGATCGTCGTCGAGGTGGCGGGCCGCCCGGATACGGCTCGTCGCCATATCGATGAACACCTCGACGGCATCCAGATCAACACGAAAACCAGGACGCGGCGACGGCGGTAGGGGCGCCGGCGGCGGCGCGGGCGGGCGCGGTGGGGGCGCCGGCGGCGAGGGTGGGGGCGGTGTGGCGGCGGGTGCTTCGATGGCCCGCCGAGCCCGCAGCGTGCGCATCCGCTCGCGGGCCTTGGCACGTTCCCGCCGGACTGCGGGGGGCACGGCGTGGTTGAACGCCCAGGGTTGCTCGGATTCCCGCAACACGGCGGTGGTGAGCCCATCCATGGCCCGGCGCACCACCCGCGGAAGCTCCCGACCCATTTGCAGGTTCTCGGTCAACTCATTGAGCAGCACCGCAACCGCCTGGGCGTCCTCCCGGGCCGCCGGGGGCCGGGGCACCGTGATCACCTGGACAGCACCACCGTCACGCTGCGCCGCCTGGCGCTCGATGCTCGCAGCCCGCCGGCACGCCGTCGAGCACCACACCCGCGGCCGCCCACGACCCGACCCCGCGGGCACCTCCACCCCACACCGGGGACACCCCTGGCCAGCCACGCGCGCCCCTCCCACCCATTAACGTCCCGACGAAACTCTCCGAACTCGACCTTAATGCAAGAGGTGTGTGGGAGAACGGTGCCAAAAACAGGGGATGATGTCATGGTTAATTGGCATGAGTAACGCACAAAATGTCAATTGCCATTGATAGGGGTGTTGTGGGCTGGCTGTTGGAACGTAAGGACACCCCGCACCGGCAGGGGGGGCCGGTGGCGATGGTGGGCGAGACCGAGGGTGTGGGCTCGGCCGGGGACGGCCGCGGCGGCGAGGTGGTGCTCCTCGCCGACGGCGGGCGGGTGAGCGCCTCGCTCATCAGCGGGTGGCGGGCCGGATGCGCCTGCGGCTGGCGCGGGCCGCT
>JADLHW010000037.1 GCA_020848615.1 Thermoleophilia bacterium | reverse complement strand
TCGGAACGCCGGATGCTTGCTCCGCGGGCCGCGCGCTGACACGCTCGCGCAATGCGAACCTCCATCCCCCGCCTCGCGCTCGCGGTCGCGGCCCTCGTGATGCTCATCGCGACCGGCCCCGCCGCGGCCCTCATCAGCCCCAACGACATGCTCGGCACGGACGTCCGCGCCGAGGCGTCCGCCGAGGTCACGACCTCGGAGCGCAACGAGCTCACCACCGCCGCGCAGCGCCTCGCCGACCGCGGCGCCCCCACCAAGTTCCTCGTGCTCGGACGCGGCCCGGGTTCCGGCACCCAGCAGGAGCTGCGCGACTACGCGTCACGCATCCGCGCCACGGTGGGCGCCCGGTTCACCGTCCTGGTGCTCGCCGCCACCCCCCGCGGGCTGGCCATCGCTTCGGCGCTGCCCCAGGCCCGTACGACCGCCATCTTCAACGCCCGGAAGCCAGAGCTGCGGGCCGATCCCGTCCGCGGCACGGTGCGGGTCGCCCAGGACGTGGCCGACGAGGTGCTGGGCGCCAACACCTCCCAGCCGGTGGACGACACGTCCTCCGGCGATTCCGGGAGCGGGTTCTCGTTCCTCCCGATCCTCGCGTTCCTCGGGCTCGGCGGCGTGGCCGTCTGGTTCATGTCCCGTCGGGCCCGGAAGCGCGCGAGGCAGCGCATGGACGGCCAGCGCGGCATGGAGAAGGCCATGCTCGACCCGCTGGTCGACGGCCTCGCCGCGCAGATCAACGACCTGGACCCCCAGATGCAGGTGGGCGGTGCCGCGGCGTCGGCGGCGAAGGCCGACTACCAGGAGGCGGTGCTCACCTACGCCGACGCCCGCGCCGCCGTCGAACGCGCCACGGCCCCGGCGCAGATCGCCGAGGCCCGGCAGATGCTGGAGAAGGGCCTGCGCGCCGCCCGGCGCGCGAAGGCGCGCCTGGAGGGCCGGCCCGTGGAGGAGGCCGAGCAGGAGCCGCTGCTGGAGGGCCTCTGCACGTTCGACCCCAAGCACGGCCGGGCCGTCGGGGAGGCCACCGTCTCCGCGCCGGACGGCCGCACCGCGCAGGTGCCGGTGTGCGCGGACTGCCTGCAGCGCATGCAGGAGGGCCGGCGCCCCGAGGTGCGTCAGGTGGAGGTCGGCGGCCGCAGCCAGCCGTACTGGCAGGGCGGCGGCGGCATGGGCGGTCTGCTGAACGGCGCCCTGCTGGGGATCCTGCTGGGCGGGATGTTCGGCGGCGGCCATGCCGGCGGCGACCAGGGCCACGGCGGTGGCGGCTGGCCGGACCAGTGGGGCGGCGGCGGTGACTCCGGCGGCGGGTTCGGCGGGGACGCCGGCGGCGGCAGCTTCGGCGGCGGCGGCGACTTCGGCGGCGGCGGCGACGCCGGCGGAGGCAGCTTCTAGCCGGTCAATGGGCCTCGGTCACCCGGTTGCGGCGCGCGTCACGATCCAGCGCCGTCCGGGTCCGGGGCCCGAGCGTGCCGTTCGGCGGGATGTGCAGCCGGCGCTGGTAGCGCTGCACCGCGCGGAGCAGCCGCACGGTGAAGCGATCGGTGATGCGCCAGCTCGGCGGGAGGGCCTGCACGGCGATCATCTGGGTCTGCACGCCGCGCAGGATGGCCCCGCGGACGCCCTTCTGGACCCGGCCGCCCGGGTCGTAGCGCAGCTGGTCGCCGAGGGCCCCGTCCAGGCTGGGGTGCTGCCGGGGCAGTGCCGGCAGCTCCGCGATGCGGATGACCAGCGTGGCGCGGTTCCCGCTGACGTCCTCGGCCACGAGCCGGTGACGGCTGCCGGCCGACAGGGCCGCGGCGGTGACGCCCTTCCCCAGCTCCTTCCCGTCGATGGTGAGGCGCCGCACGCCGGAGAGCCCGTCACGCACCGTGATCGCCGCCACGACACGCCCGGGCGTCGCCACACCCGGGGCGGTCACGCGCAGCACCGGCGGCGTGCCGTCGATCAGCACGTCGTCGCCGACGTCGGTGCTGTTGCCCACCAGGTCCACGGCGCGCACGATCACGGCGTACCGGCCGTCGGGCAGGGTGATCCCGCCGGCGCCGATCGCCTGAGGGGCCTTCGGGCCCCTGATGAGCCGCACCTCCTGGACCCCGGTCTCGGCGTCGCGGGCGCTGGCCCGCAGCCGGTTCCGCCGCACCATGAGCGTGAGGTCCGGGGGCTTCTGGTCGACCACCACGTCGAGGTCCTGCGTCACGAGGCTCCCGTCGCGGGCCACCACGGTCGCCGTCACGCGGTGCGTCCCGGGGGTGGTGTAGCGCCGCGTGAACCGGGCGCCGGACGCCACGACCCGGCCGTCCTCGCGCCACTCCACGGGGCTCACGGCGATGCCCGTGACCTTCGCGGTCACCTCGGCGGTCCCGCCGGGCTTCATCATCACCCGTGACGCCGACAGGGCCAGCACCGGCGGCGGCCCCGGCTCGGGCATCACGGCGGACGGATCCGCCGGCGCCGAGGTGTTGCCGGCCGCATCGACCGCGACGATCGTGATCGTGCGGGTGACGGTGGGGTCGAGGCCCGGGATGTCGAACGACGTGCCGGTGGTGGTGCCGACGACCTGGCCATCCATCCGCACGACGTAGCGGTCCAGCCCGGACTTCGCGGTGAGCGTGGCGGCCGCGGATGCCTCGCCCGCGTTGCCGGCCGCGTCCGACGCCCGCACGGTGAACGCGTGGTCGGTGCCCCGGTCGGCGGACGCGGTCCACTCGGCGTGCAGGACGCCGCGGGAGGGGACGGTCACGATGAGGCGGGACGGGGCGTCCGGTGCCGCATCGTCCGTGGCGCCGGCGTCGGTGAGCGCGGTGCCCGCCGTGGATCCCAGGGAGACGCCGTCACGGCGCACCACATAGCTCACCGCATCGGTCACGGGCTCCCACGACACGGCGAGGGGCCAGCCCGAGCCGGTGGGCGCGGACGGTCGCGGCGGCGGCGTGCGGTCGATCCACGCCAGGCCGGCGGGGTCACCGGCGGCGGGTGTCCACGCGGTGCGGTTCCCCACCAGGTCGACCGCCCGGAACTGCACCAGGGTCTTCCCCTCGGCCGTCACGACCGCGGACGAACCCGGTGCGGCCGCCGTCCAGGACGTCCCGCCGTTCGCCGAGGTGCGGCGCTCGTAGCCGGCGATGCCCGCGGTGGCGTCCGTGGAGCCGGCGGCCACCAAGGTGACGTCGGTCACGTTCGCCGGGGCGGGCTGCGCGCCCGACACGTTGGGCGGCGTGGGCGGCGTGGCGTCCGAGACGATCGTGCGGCCCGGGGACTGCAGGCTCACGTTGCCGGCACCGTCGTATGCGACGACGCGGTACAGGTGGGCGCCGTCCGGCGCGCCGCCGTCGATGTACGACGGAAATGCCGTGGTCCCGATCTGGGTGCCGTCGCGCAGCACCCGGTACCCGGCGAGCCCGCTGCCGCCGGAGTCGCCGCCCGGCGTCCAGGTGAGCGACGCCGCGGACGACGGCGATGCCCCGGCGGGCTGCGCGGGCGTGGTGGGCACGGTGCGGTCGAGGCGCGCCAGGCCCTCGGGTGACGGCGCACCCGCCCACGCAGAGCGGTTGCCCAGCGCGTCGACGGCACGGAACTGGACCTGGGTCTCGCCCTGGGCGGACACCGACAGGGCGCCGCCCGCCGACACGCCCGACCATGTGGCGCCGCCGTCGGTGGACGTGCGGTACTCGTAGGCGACCGCGTCACCGCCGCCGCCGGAGGCGCCGAAGGCCAGGGACGCCGCCGCGCTCCACGATGCGCCGCCGCCGGACACGGTGGGGGCGTTCAGCGGCACCGCCGCGGCGGGCAGGGCGAGGACGACGGCCCAGCCGGTGACGGCGGCGCGGCCCATCCGGCGCCGACGCGCCGGGCGGGGTTGGGGACTGCCGGGTGTGGGGCGATGATCGGGCATGCGGAAGCGCGGGGGCGTGGTGGCCCCAGCATCGGCTTCGGCAGTCCGGCAGGCGAAATGAGCGTCCGGCGCTTCGGCCGGGCCCGCGGGGAGAGGGTGTGACGCGCGCCCGCCGATCTCCTTGCGACCGTTCCAGCCGTTGCGGCGGCCCGCACCCCCGCGGCGGCCCGCCGCGCCGGCCGGTGATCGCCTCTCCAGTGGAGGGCGACGCGGCGAGCACGCGTCGGTGAGGAATCTACATGACCCGGGTGGGGCGTCGACCCCCGAAAGTCCAGCGTTCGGCGCCGTCCGCGTCTCCGGAGGCCTTTTCGCATGAGGGGTTTCCCTCACGCCATCCTTGGCATCGTTTTCACGCCCCGGCGGGGGCGGACGGCTCACCCCGGCGACCCGTCCCGCCGATCCAGGGGACGTGAGGAGGTGGTTCGGCACGGTCGCCGTATGCACGACGCTGCTCGCGTGGGCGCCGCAGGCGTGGCCCGCGGGTGTCCCGGCGGTGCCCCGGCACGGTGCGCTCACCGCGCTGGTGGTGTGGCCCACCGTCGCCCGGGCCGCGCCGGACCGGGACGCCCGGCCACTCATGCGCCTCACCGGCGCCACGGCGTACTCCCGCCGGCCGCAGGCCATGCTGGTGACGGGCGTGCGCCACGCGGGAACGGCGACGTGGGTGCGCGTGCAGCTGCCCATCCGGCCGAACGGCACCGCGGGCTGGGTGCGCCGCCGGACGGTGCGCCTGCGGGTCACGCGCGTCCGCCTCGTCGTGCGGCTGGCGTCGCGGCGGCTGGAGGTGTGGCGCTCGGGGCGGAGGGTGGCGAGCTTCGCCGCCGGCGTCGGGCGTCCGGGCACCCCCACCCCGGTGGGGCGTTTCGCGGTGCAGGACGCCCTGCCCACCCTCCCGGCGTGGCGGCGGGTGTACGGAGGCTGGACGATCCCGCTCACCGCGCACTCCCCCACCCTGCGGCGCTTCATGGGCGGCGACGGCCTGGTGGCGTTGCACGGGGGCGGTTCGTGGCGGGTGGGCGCGCGGTCCAGCAACGGCTGCGTGGTGCTGGGTGAGGGTGACCTGGCGGTGGTGGCCCGCCTGGTGCGGCCCGGAACGCCCGTGGACATCCGCCGCTCCTGACCGGCCTCCGGCCGTCGTCGCCGGGCACGGGTGGGGACGGTGAAACGACGCCCCGTCCGACTTCCACGCGTCCGCGGACTGGTCTATCTTCGGCTCACCACGGAAAGGAGGTGATCCGGCTTGAGTGATCATTGTGGAGGTGGCAGTAGCTAGGGGACGCGTCCCCAGGTGCGCAGCCGCAGCACGGGGGCGGACACCGTCCCCTACCGCGAAACCACTGCTGCCACCGGGCCCGGGGTGATCCGCGAGCGATCGCGGCGCCCCGGGCCTTCTCATGTCCGGGTCCGGCCGGGTCCGCGCCGCTAGGATCGCCCGGTGAGCGGCGACCGTGACGTGGAGACGCTTGTGGCCGCCATCGAGGCCCGTCGCCGCGCGCTGGACGCCGACCCGGACAGCGCCGACCTGCACGCCGCCCTGGCGCGCGACCTGCTGGAGCTGTCGATCCACCCGGACTTCGACGTGGACGACGAGGCCGGGGTCATCGGCGACAACGGCCAGGTGGAGCTCGTCGCCGCGCTGCACCTGTCCCGTGCCTGCGGGCTGCGGCCGGACGATCCGGTGCTGCGCACGGACCTCTCGGACGTGCTGCACGAGCTCCACGCGTACGACACGCAGGCCGCGGAGCTCAGCCGTGCCCTGCGCACCGCACCGGACGACCCGGGCCTGCTGGTGGAGCTCTCTCACGCGCTGGGCCATCACCCCCGCACCCGGGACCGGGCCCTGGCGGCGCTCCGCAGGGCGCTCGAGCTGGCACCGGACGACCGGGCGGTGCTCCACCACATGGCCGCGAACGGCCCCCGGTTCGGGGCGCAGGACGAGGCCGTCACCGCGGCCCGGCGGCTCATGCGCGTCGCGGAGGACGACGAGGACCGCGGCGAGGCGTTCGGCATGCTGGGCGCCGCCCTCGCGGCATCCGGGCGGGTCGACGAGGCCCTCGATGCGCTGGAGGAGGCGCACGCCCTCCTTCCCGGCGCGGGCTACCAGAGCCAGCGCGCCGAGCTGCTCGCCGACGCGGGGCGCCTGGAGGAGGCCGTCGACGCCTACCTGGCGGAGGCCGCCGCCGACCCGGAGGACGGCTACGCGCGCCGCGACGCCGCCGAGATCCTCGTGCGGCTCGGCCGCCTCGATGAGGCCGGCGAGTTGTTCGAGCAGGCGGAGGAACAGTCCCCCGGCAGCGTGACCGCGGAGTGGGCGACGGCCCTCATCGAGGCGGGACGCCGCCAGGAGGCGATCACCGCGCTGCGCCGCGCCGTGAGCCAGGCGCCCACCGCCGTCGAGACCCGCCGGCTGCTCGCCGAGGTCCTGGAGGCGGAGGGCAGACACGCCGAGGCCGCCTACGAATCGGCGCAGGCCGACGCCCTCGAGACCTTCCCCCCGGGGGACTGGTAGGGCCCGCTACAGTCCCCCACCGGGCCCCCATCGTCTAGTGGCCCAGGACTCCGCCCTTTCAAGGCGGCAACACGGGTTCGAATCCCGTTGGGGGCATGCGCCTCGCATCGCGATGGCCATGCGGTTCTGAGCACGCGCGGAGCGCGATTTCGAGGCGACAGCGGTTGTCCGTAAGCGCCACTCGATGCCACTCGGACAACTCCAACTGTCCAAGAGTTGTCCGAGAAACGGGCTCGGATCAGGCCGCGCCGCGGCCCGTCTGGGAGGCCATGAACCCCTCCAGCCGGGCGGCCGCCGAGCGCACCTCCTCGCGGTACGCGTGGCCGTACCGGGCCATCACCAGGTGGGGCGATGCGTGCCCCAGCAGGTCGGCCACGGCGTGCACGGTGAGCCCCGCGGCGAGCAGGGCGCTTTGCGATTCGTCCGCTCGGAGTCGCCGGGTGCTTCGCGCTCGCGACCGTCGCCGCCCTCGCCGTTCAAGCCGCCGCAGTCGAGGCGAGTCGCCGACACGCCGCCCGCGCGTGGAGCACGACGGTCGCTTCCAGCACCGGGACGCCCTCGCCCCCGGCCTCGGGTTGCTCAGCCGCGTCTGTGGATGCGCCGTATGGACGACAACTCGATCGCGTAGCGCGGCCTGAAGGTCGTCTGGGTCGCCCGGGCACCCTCGATCCTGTCCACCCGGTACGACCGCTCCGCACCGTCGCGTGCGCGCACCGCATAGAGGAGCAGGTCGCCCGCCCGGGAGCGGCGCAGTGAGTAAGGCTCGATGAGCCGCTCGGAGCCTTGGTACCGGAGTTCGACCAGCAGGTGGTTGGCTCCCGCGAACCGGATCTGCTCGATGGGGCTGCCGCCCCACCGGGCGAGTGTCGGGGGTGGGGCGTAGCTCGCATCCACCGGAACATCGAGCGCCGGCGCGGAGGGAAGTGCCGTGGTCGGTCCGCCCCCAAGCCAGGTGAAGACCTCGTCGAGGGCTTCCGTGAAAGTCGTGGAGCGGGGGAAGCGACGGCAGCTGGTGGGCGAGCATCGCCTCCCAGTCGCTTGCGAGCTCGGACCCCCTGTTGCCCTCGAGCACGGACGCCGGAGTAGGTGCCTCGATGCCCTTGAACGCGCACTTGGCTGCGAGGATTTGGTTGACGCGGGTCGGTGCGTCGCCGTCGCCGAGCCGGCGATGGAGGTTCACCACGTCGTGGAGGTCTCGCGGTCGGGCGCGCTGCCCGAGCGCGCGCAGCTTCTCGGCGAACACCTCGTCGAACGAGTAGCACGTGACGGTCGCGGGTTCTGGCAGGTGATCGTCGTACGCGTGGACGATGGCGCGCCGGACCGGTGCGTCGACCACGATCTCGTCGTATGTGAGGTCGAGTTTCACCCTGGCTTCACCGGGGGTCCGGCGCGGTCCGCGGTAGTAGATCCGGCCCTCAGCCGAGCGATCGCCCGGCCGGAGCCGCACAACGGGTGGCCGCGTGGTCAGCTCGATGCCGCTCTCCTGCTCGATTGTGTCGAGCACCTCTGACAGGAGGGGGATGAGCACCTCGGGGGGTCAGCGGACCGCCCTCCTGGACGGTGAAGTCCAAGTCCTCCGAGAACCGGTAGGTCTCCAGGTAGCACTTCTTCAGGCAGGTTCCGCCTTTGAAGACCCAGTGGTCGCTGAGGCGCGGGTCTTGGCCGATGCCCCAGAGGAGCCAGCCCAGGACGTAGTCCTTCTCCACCACCTCATCGGTGAGTCCCCACTCGCGGGCGCGGTCCTGGATCTCGGCCCTGGAGATCATCGATCCAGCTCGGCGTTGATGCGAAGGCCCCATCGACGGTCGATGCGACCGGTCGCCGGCCGGCCGGGGTCAAGGCGACCGATACCCCTGCTGATCCGCTCGCGGCACGCGTCGATGACCGTGTCGCCGGGCGTGGGCGCGAGCTGCTCCACGAGGTAGCCAAGGCGTTTGAACACCGTTCGATTGCCGAGTCGCTCGGCGTACTCGATCAGCCGATCCCAACCCGGGTCCGACTGCTCCGCGAAGGAGACGAGTGCGTCGAAAGTGTGGCGTACGCCACCCGCAATCGCCGGTTCGTCCAGGCAGTCGACAAGGGTTCGCTCCGGATCGGACACGTCCACGGGCACGCCGTCTCGCCAGACCCTGCGGGTCCCGAAATGCGCCTCCGCTCGGCGGTGCCGGACCTCAAGGCGGGCACCACCGATGATCGGGTGGCGATCCCTGACGGGGCGTGACGTGATGAACACCGTCACGGCGAAGAGCTGGTCGGTCAGGTCCCAGTGATGCAACGCGGTCCATCCGCCAACGTACCCGGGACCGAGCGCGCTGGCCGCAACAACCCAGGGGTCGGAGCGCCACGACTCCGGGCGCTCGGTCTCCAGCGGCACCGTGACGTAAAGGCCTCGCTGCACACGGGCGAGCCACCCCCCCTCCGCGAGGTGACGCAGGAGACGGGCGGCCTGAGGCTCGCTGATCGCCGCGAGCCGTGCCGCCTCCGCGATCGTGAACGGGCCAGGTCCGCCTCTGGCAAGCCGAGCGAGCAGGTTGCGGTTCTTGAGCGTCAGACCGGAGGCCATACGGCATTGTATCTGCATGAACGCCGATCGCATCGGCGTTCATGCGTGTTTGATGTCATCCTTGCGGCCTGTCGCACGGAGAGACGCATTCCGGGAAATGCGATTTCCGCTCGCCACCGAAAGCTGGCATTGCCGGAGCTTCGCGCGCCGCATGACCGACGCTCTGGCTCGGGACAAATGACTTGATCGGTGCGGAATCCGGTGCGCAGAACTGTCCGAGTTTTCGGCGCCTCCGCGAACCCCCTGCAAATAGCCATGGCGGTGTGCATCAGCCCGACCCCGAGTTTCTCCTGGGTTAGGGGGTGATGCAGGCCGCGCGCCTCACCGACAGGCAATGTGCTGGTCGGGGTGCCGGAAGACCCGGTGGTGTTCGAGCGCGCACGGAACGAGGCCGGTCTGTGGGTCGCCGCACCCAGCGCGGCCGCGCTCGACCTCCTCGCCGGCCGCGGCCGGGGGCCCTCGGAGGCGGCGATGCTCCTGGACCGGATGGAGCGCAACCCCGATGCCTGGCGGCGGCGGCGCCCAGGCGAAAGCCCGGTGAGCGATGGCGACACCCCCTGGCCACGGGCGCTCAGCGGCGCCGGTGGATGCGGGAGACCGGCGCAAGGAGGAGGGCTCGATGAGCCGCACGGTGTCCCGGGGCGCAGGTCGGCCACGGCCCCGCACCGGCGGGCCTGCGCGGGAACCTGAGCCGGTGCCCGGGGAGCGTCCCCCGGGCACCGTTTCCCCCGCTCAGGCCTCAGCGTGTGCCGGACGGGGTCGCGGCGTCAGCAACGCCGCGACCTTGGCGGAGATCACACCGAGGACGGCGCCGATCACCAACGTGACCAGCGCGTCGAACCACACCCAGCCGAACGGCGTGGACAGCGCACCCGCGAACGCGCCGGAGCCGGCGGAGGCGGGGTCCGACAGCGAACCGAGGCCGCTGCCGACCCCACCGCCGTTGGGCGCCCAGTTGTCCAGGCCGGTGGAGACCCACCAGCCGAAGCACGCCGCGAACGCCGGGAACGTCCCGGCCACGTAGTACCAGTCACCGGCGATCAGGATCATCACCAGGATGAACGCCATGATCGCCACCATCAGCGAGATCCCCCAGAAGTCCGGGAGGTCCGCCAGGTTCGGTGCGATCCAGAAGGTCAGCAGCGCCGCGACCGACCCCAGGATCGATGCGACCACGACCTTGCCGAGGGCGGCCGTGTCACCCCCGGCCGCGAAGAACAGGCCCCACGTGATGAAGGCGATCCAGACGATGAGCTGGAAGTTCGCCGGCAGCGCGAGACCGCCGCCCAGGTCGCCGTTGGTGACCCAGTGGAACTGGAAGTTCAGTGACACCTCGCACCAGATGAACGAGAGGACGCCGATGACGAGGGCCAGGGGGAAGATCGCCTTGGTACGCGCACCCATGTGTGCCGCTCCTTTCGTGGCAGGGTGTTCGCCGGACCCCGCGATGGGGGCCCTGGTCCGACGCTAGGGCCGGCCGGAACCGCCAGGCAACGGACCCCCGCGGCGGCTTGCAGTTGACCGTGCCCGGCGTTTGCCGGCGCGCCCGGCGGGGCATGATGCGGGCAGCACGCGTGATGGAGTCCACGCTCAACCGCGCCGGTGGCGCTGATGACTCCTACTCATCCTGAAGCGGTCGGGACCGAGTGGGGGTGGTCGTGCGCGAGGACGAGATGCGTGGCGGTCGTGGTGGGCTCGTGCCGGCCCTCGGGTGGGTCACCGCCCGCGGGGATCTGAGCGCCGGGGAACTCGAGCAGGCCTGCGCACGCCGCGGCGTGCGACTCGACCGGGCCCGCCGCACCTACTGGCAGGCCCAGCGGGTGTTCCCGCGGCCGGAACGGCGGTTGCTGCGCCCCCCTGCCGGCAACGGTGGCTTCCGGGGGTACTACCACCACGGCACGGTGGACCTCGCGGAGCTGCTGGACTTCGCGATGCGCGCCGATCACCCGGCGAAGCGGCGGGCCTGGCGGTGCCGGGCCGCGGACCTGGCCCCCGTGCTCACCGGCTGGCGGCACCGGTTCCCCGCCGATGAGGACGCCTTCTACGAGCATGTCGGCCGGACGCTTCGCGCCGCCGTCTCGGCCGGCTGGATCGCGGACCTGACGCCCGTGCACGGAGCGGTGCTGCCCGACGGCCAGCGGCGCGTGCCGGTCCACCGTCTCGACGAGGCCGTCAGCACCGCCGGGCTGGTCGCGGAGGCCATCGCCGACGCCTGGCTCGACGGCCACGCACTGGCCGACACGCCCCCGGATCGCCTGGTGGTGTGGTTCCGCCTGGAGCGCACCGGTCCGGACCGGTGGCGGATCGCCGGCACCGGGGCCCGGCGCACCTCCGGTCACCACCGCCCCCAGCAGGCCGCGCGATGACGACGGCCGCAACCCGGCCGGTGACCGCGTTGCGTTGCAGTTCGGGCCGCTGCCAGCGTCGCCTCCGCTGATGAGCTTCGACGGGAGGACGGCGATGGGATTCTGGGACTGGGACTTCGAGGACGACGAACGCGCGGAGTGGGAGCGCGTGCTGCGGGGCCTGCGCGACGGGGCGTTCTTCGGTGACGAGGAGGGCGTGATCCGCCGCGGCCTGGTGAGCATCAACACCGGATGGCTGGCCCGCGGAGGCCTGCTGCGCCTGCGCGACAGCGGCCTCGAGTTCACCCCCAACCCCCTGGAGCGGCTGCTGGGCGCCCGGGTCACGCGGTTCGGGTTCACGGAGATGGTGCGCGTCGAACGCCGCCCGCGGCGCGAGTGGATGGTGCTGCCCGGCGGGCAGCTGCCGCGCATCACCCTGCACATGCGGGGCGGTGAGGCCGTGGACGTCCTGCCCGCGGGAGACACCCTGGAGCGCTGGCTGGCGCTCATCACCAACCAGATGGAGGTGTGGGAACGCCGCCAGCGGTTCGTGGAGTACGAGCAGGAGATGGCGGCCTGAGCCCCCGGGGCCTGGGCGGGTGGATCACGGGACTAGGATCCGCCGACGTGAGGGCGAGGCAGGAGACACCCCGCTGGCGGTGATGCGGGTCACCGAGGAACCGGACGTCGCGCCCGGGGCCCCCCCGGGCGTGGGTGCCCCGCGCGCCCCCC
>JADLHW010000036.1 GCA_020848615.1 Thermoleophilia bacterium | reverse complement strand
CGACGACCCGGACGAGTGGGCGCCCCGGCCGGAGGAAGCTCCCGAGGCCGTCGCGCCGAGCGCCGAGCCCGAGGCCGAGGTCGCCCCGGCCCCGGAGGCCGAGGTCGCCCCGGACCCGGAGCCCGAGGTGGTCGTGGAGCCCGCGGCCGAGGTGGTCGCGGAGCCCGAGGCCGAGGTGGTCGCCGAGCCGGCGGCCGAGGCCGCGCCGGTCGTCGAGACGGTCATCGAGGTGCCGGCCGCCGAGGCCACCGCATCGCCGGTCGCCGACGCCCCGGCACCCGTCACGGCGCCCGCGGACGGCCTGGCGTGGTGGGACGACGTCGAGCCCGACGCGTCCGACATCCTCGTCGACGAGACCCCCGACTGGATGCGCGGGCAGGGGGAGGAGCGGTACACCGGGCGGTGGTCGCTGGGAGGCATGGCACTGCAGCCGGGCCACCAGACGCTGTCCGGCGTCACGTTCCGCCAGCCGCTGGACGACGCCCCACTCACGTGGAGCCTGCCGACCCGCGGCCGCCCCGAGGCCGGCACCCTGGTGCTGGTGGTCGAGGCGCTGATGAACTGCGACCCGGCGAACCTGAAGGTCCTCACCGACGACGGATTCGCCCCCAGCCGCGAGGGATTCACCCTCACCCTCACGGCGAGCTCCACCGGGCCGTTCGCGGCCAGCGGCACCTTCCGCTACCTCGACGCCTGACCCGAGCGCCCAGGGGGTCCTCCGGGGCCCCCTGGTACGCTCGGCGCAGTGACCCCGGCCGACCGGCGCCAGAACCTCGCCCGCATCGGCGAGATCGCCCACGTGGCCGCGCGCCACGGGTTCGGGTACGTCTTCGGCCGGACGCCGCCCGGACACGGGCCGTCCGGTGCGACCGACCCGCCCGGCACCCGCGGCCCGCGCGTGCGGGCCATGCTCGACGAGCTGGGCCCCACGTTCGTGAAGTTCGGGCAGCTGCTGTCCACGCGCCCCGACGTCGTGCCGCCCGACATCCTCGTCGAGCTGCGCGGCCTTCAGGACGACGCCCGGCCCGAGCCCGTCGCGCGCATCCGGGCCGTCATCGAGTCCGAGCTCGGGCGGCCCGTGGAGGAGGTGTTCGCCGAGTTCGACGACACGCCCATCGCCGCGGCGTCCATCGGCCAGGTGCACCGCGCGGTGCTGGAGGACGGCACCGAGGTGGTGGTGAAGGTCCAGCGGCCCGACGCGGAGCGCCGCATCACCGCCGATCTCGGCCTGCTGGAGCAGGTCGCGAAGATCGCCAAGGACCGGGTGCGGCGCCTGGCGTTCATCGACGTCGTCGCCTTGGTGGAGGAGTTCGGCCGCAGCATCCGCCGCGAGCTGGACTACCGGGTGGAGGCGCGCAACGCCGAGGCCTTCGCGCGGAACTTCGCCGGCGAGGACGGCGTCGACGTGCCGCACATCCACTGGCCGCTCACCACCCCGCGCGTGCTGGTGATGGAGCACCTGGGCGGCACGTCCCTGGCGCACCTGGACCTGGAGTCCTGGACGCCCGACGACCGCCGCCGCCTGGCGGACCGCATCTCCCGGGCGTGGATGGCGATGGTGTTCGACCACGGCGTGTTCCACGCCGACCCGCACCCCGCCAACATCCTGGTGCGCGGCCCGGAGCACATCGGGCTCATCGACTTCGGGATGGTCGGGCACCTGTCCGCACGCGACCGGGAGGCCGCGGTGCGGCTGCTCGCCGACGTCGTGGACCTGGACGCCGAGGCCATCCCGCGGCGCCTCCGCGCGCTGGGGGTGCGCTACCCCAAGCAGCGGGAGCAGGATCTCGCCGACGAGCTGCAGGTGGTGCTGCAGCGCCATGCCGGCCGGTCGATGGGGGAGCTCGACGCCCGGGCCCTGCTGGGCGAGGTGTTCGAGACCGTCTACCGCCTGCAGATCGTCCTGCCCGCCCGGTGGGTGATGCTCGACAAGGCCCTCGCCACGCTGGCGGGCGTGGCCCTGCAGGTGAGCCCGGACTTCAACGTGTTCGAGACCGCCCGGCCGTACGCGTACCGGCTCATCGCCGACCGCTTCCGGCCCGACCGCATCGCCGGGCGGCTGCGCGCGGACGCCGAGGGCTACCTGCACGCCTTCCGCGACTACCCGTTCCAGATCGCCGAGCTGCTGGAGCAGCTGAAGGACGGGGAGGTGGAGCTCACCATCCACCAGCACGACCTGCCGCGGGCCATCGAGCGCGCCGAGAGCGGCGCCAACCGGCTCATGCTCACGATGCTGTCGCTGGCCCTGCTCGTGTCGTCCGCGTTGGTCGGCACACTCATCGATACCGGGCCGCAGCTCATCGGGTTCGCCGCCGCCGCGTTGCCGGCGGCCGTCGCCGGCTTCGCGCTGGCGGCCTGGGTGGTGGTTGGGATCGCGCGTTCCGGGAGGTGGTGATGGGCTGGCGGGCGGATCGGGTGGCGTTCGCCGAGGTCCTGGCCCTGCGGGACGCGCTGGACTGCCCGGAGCCCCTGGCCTGGACGCTGGTGCGCCGCGGCCTGGGCGACCCCGCCGCCGCGCGGGAGTTCATGGCCAACGACGGGCCCCTTGCGGACCCCGAGGCGCTGGACGGCATCGGCCCCGCCGCCGACCGGCTGGTGCTCGCCCTGCGCCGCGGCGAGACGATCGCGGTGCACGGGGACTACGACTGCGACGGGGTGTGCTCCACCGCCGTCCTGGCGCGGAGCCTGCGCGGGGCCGGGGGCGAGGTGGTGCCGTTCCTGCCCAGCCGCTTCACCGACGGCTACGGCGTGCGCACCGAGAACGTGGAGCTGCTCGCCGACCAAGGCGTGACGGTGCTGTGCACGGTGGACTGCGGCACCACCGCGGAGGACGCCCTCACCCGCGCGGTGGAGCTGGGCATGGACGTCATCATCTGCGACCACCACCTGGCCGGGGGCGCCCGGCCGCCGGGCATCCTCGCCAACCCCGCCCTGGGCCGCCCGCAGGAGGACCTGCCGGCCGCCGTCGGGGTGGTGTTCATGCTGGTGCGGGCGCTGGCGGCCCGGCTGGGGGAGGGCCTGCTGGGGCCGCATCCCGAGGAGGAACTCGACCTGGTGGCCCTGGCCACCGTGGCCGACCAGGTGCCGCTCATCGGCCAGAACCGCCGCCTGGTGGCCCGTGGCCTGGAGGTGCTGCGCAAGGCGCCGCGCCCCGGCATCCGCGCGCTGTGCAGGGCCGCGGGCATCGACCCGCGCACCCTCACCGCCCGCGACCTCGGGTTCCAGCTGGGCCCCACCATCAACGCCGCGGGCCGCATGCGCCACGCGATGGAGGCGCTGGACCTGGTGCTCGCCCCCGACGAGGAGACCGCGGGGCCCATCGCCGAGCGCCTGTGGGCGCTGAACGTCGAGCGCCGCGAGGTGGAGCAGCGCATCACCGCCGAGGCGATCGCCCAGGTCGAGGCCTCGCCCGACGAGATCCGCGACGGCCACGCGATCGTGGCCGCGGGCGACGGCTGGCACGAGGGCGTGGTGGGCATCGTCGCCTCGCGCCTGGTGGAGCGCTTCGACCGCCCCGCCATCGTGATCGCCCGCGACGGGGATGTCGCCAAGGGGTCCGGCCGCAGCCTGCCCGGCGTGGACCTGCACGACCTGGTCTCCCGCGCGGACTCGGCGCTCACCCGCTGGGGCGGCCACGCCGGCGCGATCGGCCTGCAGCTCGACCCCGCTCACATCGCCCGCTTCCGCGACGAGCTGCTGGAGGCCGCGAGGGGCATCAGCGGCGTCATCGACCGCGCCCGGGTGCGCACGGTGGACGCGGTGGTGGGCGCCCGGGACCTCACTGTGGGCAGCGCGGAGGCGTTCGAGGTGCTGGCCCCGTTCGGCCGCGGCAACCCGTCGGTGCGGCTGCTCATGCCCGGCTGCACCGCGGAGGGCGCCGGCACCGTCGGCGCGAACGGACGGCACCTCCAGGTGCGGCTGCGGTGCGGCGGCGCGCACTCACGGGCCGTCGGGTTCGGCCACGGCCACCGAGCCGCGCGGATCGAGGACGGGCAGCGCTTCGACGCCCACGTGTCGCTCGGCGTGGAGCGCTTCCAGGGCTTCGTGGGGCCGCGCGTCGTGATCGAGCGGCTGGAGCCCGTCACGCGGGGCCGCGGCACCGTCGCCCGGGACTGCGCGGCCGCATGCGACCTGGCGTGCACCGCCCGGCGCGGCCTCGCGGAGGTGCGGCGCCTGCTGGCCTCCGGCCCGGACGCCCCCGAGGCCCCGCCCGCCGAGGCCGCCGCCCCCCTGGGCGTCCGCGACCACCGGGGGGAGGGGTCGGCGATGAGCCGCATCGCCGCCCTCGCCGGGGCGGACGGCGGGGTGGTGGTGGTCACCGCGGACGCCGCCCGGCGGCGCGCCGCCCTGGAGGAGGTCCTGCAACCGGACCGCATCGGCGTGGAGCTCGCGGTCCTGGGCGGCGGCCGCTGCGATCCGGCGGCGCTCGCGGGCCGCCTCGCGCAGCTGGAGGGCCGGCCGGCGATCGCGATGCTCGACCACGGGGCCCTGCCGGGCGCGGCGATCCCCGCGGGCATGCACCTGGCGGTGCTGGACCCGCCGTGGGACGCCCACCAGGCGGGATGGATCCGCCACCACGCCGGCGGCCGGTTCCTGCACCTGCTGTGGGGCGAGCCGGAGACCGGGTTCGCCCGCATGATGGCGGCCGCCCGCTGGGACGTGCGCGCCACGGCCGCGGCGGTGTGGCCCGGCCTGCGCGACGGCGCGCCGCGCGCCTGGGACGGCGCGCTGGAGGAGCTGCTCCTGGGCGCCCCGGGCCTCCCGCTCCGGGAGCCCGCCGCGGTCGCCGACGCGCTGGGCGCGCTGGCCGAGCTGGGCCTGCTGCACGTCTCGGACGACGGCCTGCGGGCCCAGGTGCCCGCCCCGCGCCGCGACCTGGCCGACGCGCCGCGGGCGGCCGAGTGCGTCGCCCGCCTGGCGGGCGCCGAGGAGTTCCTCGAGCGCGGCGGCACCCTCGACCTGCTGGAGGCCGGGCCGCTGGTCACCGTCTGACCCGGGAGCGCTACCCTAGGCGGCACATGGAGAGCCCCGTCGCGAACATCGGCCTCACCCCCGGACGCTACCCCCAGCTGGAGGAGCTCATCGGGGAGGTGCGCGAGCACCACCCCGCGGCGGACGCCGACACCCTCCGCCGCGCCTTCGCCTTCGCGGAGGAGCACCACAAGGACCAGCAGCGCCAGTCGGGCGAGCCGTTCATCACGCACCCCCTGGGCTGCGCGCGCATCGTCGCGGGCCTCGGCATGGACGACATCTCGGTCGTGGCCGCCCTCCTGCACGACACCGTGGAGGACACGGGCGCCACCATCGCCGAGGTGGAGCGCGAGTTCGGTCCCACGGTGGGGACCATCGTCGACGGGGTCACCAAGCTCTCGAAGATCCACTTCGAGAGCAAGGAGGAGCTCCAGGCCGAGAACTACCGCAAGCTCATCGTGTCGATGGCCAGCGACATCCGGGTGCTCATCGTCAAGCTCGCGGACCGCCTGCACAACATGCGGACGCTGGCCTACATGACCAAGCAGAAGCAGATCCAGAAGGCCCGCGAGACCCTGGACGTGTACGGCCCGCTCGCGCACCGCCTGGGCATCCACTCCCTCAAGTGGGAGCTGGAGGACCTGGCGTTCTCCGCGCTGCACCCCCGCCGGTACAGCGAGATCCAGCAGATGGTGAACCAGCGCCGAGCCGACCGGGAGAGCTACATCGCCGAGGCCGGGGCGTACGTGGACCGCGAGCTCGAGGCCGTGGGCATCACCGCGGACATCACGGGCCGCGCGAAGCACTTCTACTCGATCTACGAGAAGATGACCCGCAAGGGCAAGGAGTTCAACGAGATCTACGACCTCACCGCCATGCGCGTGCTGGTCGACTCGGTGAAGGACTGCTACGGCGCCGTGGGCATCATCCACGCGCTCTGGAAGCCCATGCCCGGCCGCTTCAAGGACTACATCGCGGTCCCGAAGCCGAACATGTACCAGTCCCTCCACACCACCGTGGTGGGGCCCGAGGGCAAGCCCCTCGAGATCCAGATCCGCACGCACGAGCAGCACCGCACCGCCGAGTACGGCGTGGCCGCCCACTGGCTCTACAAGGAGGGCCCCGCGGCCGGCCCCACCGGCGGGAACGGCGAGATGGCCTGGCTCACCCGCATGATGGACTGGCAGCGGGACACCACGGACCCCGCCGAGTTCCTGGAGTCCCTGCGGCGCGACCTGTACGGCGACGAGGTGTTCGTGTTCACCCCCAAGGGGGAGCTGCGGAACCTGCCGGCCGGGTCCACGCCCATCGACTTCGCCTACGACGTGCACACCGACGTGGGGCACCGCTGCGTGGGCGCGAAGGTGAACGGGCGCATCGTGCCGCTCACCTACCGCCTGCAGAGCGGCGAGTTCGTGGAGATCCTCACCTCCAGCCGCCCCCGGGGGCCGTCGACCGACTGGCTGAAGCTCGCCCGCACGAGCAAGGCGAAGGGCAAGATCCGGGCGTTCTTCCGCCGGGAGCAGCGCGAGGACCACGAGCACCAGGGCCGCGACCTGCTGCAGGAGACGATGCGCAAGGCCGGCCTGCCGAGCCAGAAGATGGCCGGCTCGCCGCTGCTCCTGGAGGTCATCAAGGAGCTCGGCTTCCGCAAGGCCGAGGACTTCTACATCTCCATCGGGGCGGGGAAGACCAGCTCCCAGATGGTGGTGAACAAGCTGCTCACGCGGCTGAAGGCCGGGCAGGCCATGTCGGAGGAGCGGGCCTCGGAGCCCAGCGGCGGCCGGCGGCCGCAGGTCGCCCAGGCGAGCAGCGACATGGGCATCGAGGTGGACGGCCTCACCGACGTGCTGGTGCGCCTCGCCAAGTGCTGCAAGCCCGTCCCCGGCGACGAGATCCTGGGGTACATCTCCCTGGGCCGGGGCATCACGATCCACCGCGGCGACTGCCCGAACGCGCGGGCGCTGCTGCGCAACCCCGAGCGCTTCACCCCGGTCAGCTGGAGCGGCGAGAACCAGCACAGCTTTCGGGTGGAGGTCTGCGTGACCGCCGGCGACCGCCCGCGCCTGCTGGAGGACCTGTCCCGGACCTTCGGCGAGCACGGGGTGAACATCATCTCCGCGCAGTGCGCGATGGACAGCCAGCTGGTGGAGGACCGCTTCGTCGTGGACGTGGGCGACGTGGGGACCCTGAAGACGGTCATCAACGCCCTGCGGAACGTGGAATCGGTCTTCGACGCGTACCGCGTCACACCGGGCTGAACCTTCCCATGCTTTCCGCAACCGCGTCATCCGCCGCCCGCCGGGCCGGCTGATAGCCTCGCGCGCCGATGGAATGGGTCGACCTCGTCACGCCTGCGCTGGCCGTCATCGGCGTGTTCCTGGGTGTCGGGCTCATCGTCCAGAGCATCCGCCATTCGCGGGCGATCCGCCGCCTCGAGGACCGCATGGCCGGTGCCGGCGTCGCCGCCGCCGACGCCCCGCTGCAGCGCCTCCAGGAGCTCCAGCAGCGCGTCACCACGTCGTCCGCCCGGGTGGGGCTGGGGGGCCGCACCGCGCTCATCTCCGTCGCGGCCCTCGTGGCGGTCCTCGCGCTGGCCGCGGGGGCCTGGGCCGTCTTCCTGCGCGACTCCGGGAACGGCACCGCGGGCGGGCGGGGCGTGACCACGCCGGGCACCACCACGACCGGGAGGACCACCTCCCAGGCGGCCGCCGACCCGAACCTCTGCAAGAGCATCACGCCCCTCGAGGACAACGCGCTGGTGACCGTCACGATCTTCAACGCCTCGGGCGTCGAGGGCGCGGCGCGCACCAAGGTGCAGCCCGCGATCGACATCAAGGGCTACACCCGGGGCCTCCTGACCAACCCGCCGGACGACCGCAACGACCTCCAGAAGACCGTCGTGCAGTACGTGAAGGCGGCGGACCGCAACGCGGCGTGCTCGGTGGCGCGGGATCTCGAGATCACCCCGCTCAAGGTCACCCCGCTCGAGGGCTTCTCCGCCGACCAGGTGGGCGGCGACAACGTGAACGTCGTGGTCCTCGTGGGCCTCGACCTCGCCAACGGCTGACCGTCGCGGCGGTTTCGGCGCCCCGGGCGCCGGAAGGCACCCTCGGCGCTTGCGGTCGTGCCCGGGCGGCGGGTAGCCTGTTCCCCACGTTCGTGCCGATCGGCACGAACGCACAGGGGGAGGGTGAGATGGCAACGCTGTATCCCGCCCGCGCAGCCGCCACCGAGTCACGGTCGGCCGCGTACCGCGTGCGCCTCAGCCGCAAGAGCGTGTACGCGTGCCGCTACTGCTGGGAGTCCGTGAAGGTCACCAGCGCCCGCTACCTGCCCGACACCTGCATCGGGTGCGGGGCCTCCACATGGGAGGAGGACGGCCGGTGCGGCGCCTGGGTGCACTGCGACGGGGTGCGCCGGGAGGGCGACCGCGGGCACGGCCACTGCCACGCCTGCGGGCACAGCATCTGGACCGAGGTCGGCCCCGGGCTCAGGGCCGCGTAGATCGCGCGCCCCCCGGCGAGGGGGCGCGCAGCCACCCGGGAGCGCCCGGCGGGGAACCCGACCCAAGGGGCCGCGGCGCACCGGGACCGCGATGGGTGCCCGGCGCGTGCACGCCGGGCACCCATCGTCACGCCGGCGGCGCGCCCCAGCCGCCGCCGCCCGGCGTCTCGATCGCCGGACGTCGCCGCGCGCGAGGCGCCCGCGCCACTTCGCGGGCACGGGCACGCCGTTCACGGTGGTGCGTCCCGGGGCGCCGTCCCCGCCGCCCGCGGCACCGCGGGGCCCGGACGCCCGCCGCTCCGCGATCACCGATGCCTCCATGTCCGCGAGGGCCCGCAGGCGCCGCTCCACGCCGTCGCCGCCGCGGTGGGCGCCCGCGCCGCCGGTGCCGCGGCGCACCCGGTACGCCTCCACGCGCAGCGGACAGGCGGCCTCCAGCACCTCGACGGGCGTGTTCCGCGTGTTGCTCATGGCGACGTGCACCGCCGAGGGCCCGTCCGCGTCCGGCGAGGCGCCCTGGCCCCCGCCGAGGGTCTCGTAGTAGGTGAAGCCGGGGCCCCCGAGGGTGAGGTTGTTCATGGTGCCCTGCCCCTGGGCGGGCAGCGGCAGCACCGCCCCGAGGGCGGCGAACACGGCGTCCACGATGCGGCTGCTGGTCTCGACGTTGCCGCCCGCGACGGCGGACGGCGCCGCCGCGTTCACCAGGCTGCCCTCCGGGGCGGTCACCTCCACCGGCGCGAACGCCCCGGCGGACGCCGGGATGTCCGGGTCGGTGGCGCACCGCACCACGAAGTACACGGCGCTGCGGGTCACGGCGATCGGGCAGTTGCAGTTGCCGGGGCCAGCGGGGTCGGTGCCGGCGAAGTCCACGCGCATGCGGTCCCCCTCGATCGCGACGGCCACGCGGATCGCCAGCGGCGCATCGGTGACGCCGTCGCCCTCCAGGAGCTCCTCGGCCGTATACGTGCCGTCGGGCATCGCGGCGATCTCGGCTCGGGTGCGGCGCTCCGCGTACGCCAGCAGCTCGGCCATCGCGCCGGTCACGGTGGCCGCGGAGTGCCGGTGCGCCACGTCCTCCAGGCGGGCCTGGGCCAGGCGGTGGGCCGCGAGCTGCGCGCGCAGGTCGCCCTCGCGCTCGGCGGGGGTGCGGGAGTTGGCGAGGATCACCTCCAGCACGTCGGTGGGGGACCCGTCGCCGCCCACCAGGCGCACGGGCGGCAGCACCAGGCCCTCCTGGACCAGCTCGCGGGACCCCGCCGGCATGGAGCCGGGGGTCATGCCGCCCACGTCGGCGTGATGGGCCCGGGTCACCGCGTACGCGGCGACCGCGCCGCCCAGCACCAGGGGGCTCACCAGCGTGAGGTCGGGCAGGTGCGTGCCGCCGCGGTACGGGTCGTTCACCACCCACACCTCGGGAAAGGCGGCGCCCCGGGCGATCACCGCGGCCACGGCCTCCGGCATCGCGCCCAGGTGCACGGGGATGGACGCGCTCTGCACGACCATCCGGCCGGTCGCGTCGAACAGGGCGGTGCTGCAGTCCCGCCGCTCGGTGATGTTGGGGGAGTGGGCGGCGCGCACCATCGCGGCCTCCATCTCCTCGGCGACGGCGCGCAGGGCGTTCGCCATGACGCGCAGGGTCACGGGGTCCAAGCGTCCTCCGATCCGTCGCGGCGCACGTCGAGCGTCCCGTCGGCGTCCCGCATCGCGGTCCAGCCCGCCGGCACCCAGCACGTGGCGCCGTCCATCGCGACCGCCGCCGGGCCGCGCACCCGCTCGCCGGCCGGCGGTCCCGGCGGCGGGGGCGGGCTCCCCGGCCGCTCCGCGGCGACGCGCAGGGTCACGACCTCCACCGGGTGGTCCGGGGCGGCGTCGCCGTACCTGGTGCGGTGCGCGTCGTGGAACGCCCCGGCCAGGAGGGCGGGGTCGTCGCCGCCGCCGGGCCAGTCCACCGTGAGGGCGTGCCGCTGCCCGGCGTACCGGCAGTCGGCCGCCACGCTCACCGTCGCGCCCGGCAGCTCGGCGGCGGCCGCCGCGACCAGCGCGTCCAGCGGCGCACGCAGCCGCGCCGCATCGGCGAGGGGCGCCAGCACCGTGCGCGTGCGGTCGCGGCGCTCACCGGCGGTGACCAGGCCCAGCGCGGCGAGCATCCCGGCGGCCGCCGGGGCCAGCACGCGGGCCGCCCCGACCTCGTCGGCCACCTCGCAGGCGTGCATGGGGCCGGCGCCGCCGAAGGCGATCACGGTGCCGCCCCGCGGATCGATGCCGCGCTCCACGCTCACCAGCCGCAGGGCGCGGGCCATCTCCTGGTTCGCCACACGCACGATCCCCTCCGCGCACCCGGCCGGCGTGAGGCCCAGGCGCTCCGCCAGCGCCGCCACCGCCGCCGCGGCCCGGGCGGCGTCCAGCCGGATCGCGCCGCCCAGCTCCCCGGCGCCCGCCAGGCGGCCCAGCACCACGTTCGCGTCGGTGACGGTGGGCTCCGTGCCGCCGTACCCGTAGGCCGCGGGCCCCGGGCGCGCGCCGGCCGACCGCGGCCCCACCCGCAGGGCGCCCCCGCTGTCGGCCCAGGCGATGCTGCCCCCGCCGGCGGAGACGGTCTCCACATCCAGCATCGGCAGGTGCAGGGGACGGCCGTTGATGACCGTGCCGCCGGTGCGCCCGGGCGTGCCGTCCCGCACCAGCGCGACGTCGCAGGAGGTCCCGCCCATGTCGAAGGTGAGGGCCAGGGGGATGCCCGCCGCGGCCGCGATGCCGGCGGCGCCCATCGCGCCCCCGGCGGGGCCGCTCAGCACGGTGCGGCTCGCGTGGTCCGCGGCGCCGCCCAGGTCGATGAGCCCGCCGCTGCTCTGCATGATCTCCGGCTCGGGCAGGCCCGCCCGCGCCGCCCGCGCACCCAGGCGCCGCAGGTATCCGCGCAGCACCGGCGTGAGGGCCGCGTCGACGGCGGTGGTGGACGCCCGCTCGTACTCCCGGATCTCGGGCAGCACGTCGCTCGAGCAGCTCACGTGCACGCCGGGCAGCGCCGTCCGCAGCGCCGCCCCGACGGCGCGCTCGTGCTCCGGGTGGGCGAAGGAGAACAGCAGGCACACCGCCACCGCCCGCACGTCCATCGCGCCGACCCGGGCGACGGCCGCGGCGAGGGACCCGGCGTCCAGCGGCACCACCACGCCCTGCGGGCCGCACCGCTCCCGCACCTCGGCGACGCGCTCGTGCGGGATCACCGGCGGCGGGTGGTGGACGCCCAGGCGGTACAGGTGGGCGCGGTCCTGGCGCCGCAGCTCCAGGATGTCGCCGAACCCCTCGGTGGCCACCATCGCCGCCGGGGCGAGTCGGTCCTCCAGCAGGGCGTTGGTGCCGACGGTCATGCCGTGCGCGAACCGCGCCAGCTCACCGGGCCCGATGCCGGCGGCGTCCAGCACGCGGGCGACGGCGTCGGCCACGCCGGCGCTCTGGTCGTCGGGCCGCGTGGGCACCTTGGCGGTGTACAGCCGGCCGTCCACCACCAGCGCCGCGTCGGTGAAGGTGCCCCCGACGTCGACGCCGACCACGCCCCGCCGCCGCCCTGCCGTCGCCGCGCCTATCATCGCCGGGCACACTAACCACCGTCCCGGCCCGCAGCCTGCCCACGCCCCTCGCCACCATCGCGGTCCTCCTGTCCGCCGTACCCGCCGCCGCCCTCGCGGGGACGGTCCCGCCCGGCCTGCCGGGTGCCGGCCTGACGGCCCCGCCGGAGCTGCCCGGCGCGCCCGGCGGGGTGCTCGCCGACGGGGCCGGCTGGGCGGTCACCGGGCCCGTCGCCCCGGTGCGCGTGACGCTGCCCGACGGGACGCCGGCCCTGCGCCTGTCGGCGAACGCCACGCTGCGCTCCGCCGAGGTGGACGTGCCGGCCGCCGCGCAGTCGCTGGTGGTGCGCGTGCGGTCCGGGTCCGGTGCCGCCGTGGCCGTCGGCGCCGAGCCCGCCGGCGGCGGGGCGGCGGTGGCGCTCGGCACGCTGGACGCCGACGCCCGGGGCACGGCGGGGGCCGTGCCGGTCGCGGCGGTCGCCGGCCGCCGCGTGCGCCTGGTGCTCGACCCGTCCGCGCCCCTGGGGGGCGTCGTGGACGTGGCGGCGCTGGGCCCGTTCGCCGCGCCCCTGCCGGGCTGGGAGTTCGTGACCGGCGCGGCCGCGGTCGACCCCGGCCCGCCGGCCGCCCTGGTCGTGCGTGGCGACCCGGCGGTGTTCCGCTCGCCGGCCGTCACGCCGCCGGCGGGCACCCGGCGGCTGCTGGTGCGGGTCGCCGGCACCGGGTCGGTGCGGCTCGCGGCGGGTGCCGGCGCGGTGACGGCCCCGGCCGGTGCGGCGGGACGCGATGTCACGGTGCCCGTGCCTGCTCCCGGTCCCGTGCGGCTCACGGTGTGGGCCGACCCGGCTGACGGCGCCCTGCGCCTGCGGGACATCGGCCGCTACGTGGTGGCGGTGCGCGCCACCGGCATCACGGTGCGCCGGAGCGGCCGCCTGGTCGTGGTGCGCGGCACGCTCGGCGCCGCCGGCGCCCGGCTGCCGGTGCGGCTCACCGGCGTGCGGGGCTCGGCGGCGTCCGGGCGGGCGGGCGCGGGCGGGCGCTTCCTGCTGCGTGGCCGCGCGCTGCCCGGGGTCCGCGCGGCGCTGGTGGTGACCGGCGACCGCACCCGCATCGGCCGGCGCGTCCCGCTGGCCGGTTAGGACGCCACGTACCGGGCGTACGCGCCCGGGAAGGTGGCGCGGGCCCGTCCGGCCATCGCCACCGCGCGGCCGCGGTCGGCGTAGACGCCGATGTACACCACGTACAGGCCGGGCGAGAGGTCGGAATGGTCGTCCGAGATGAGGATCCCCGCCCCGAACCCGGCGGCCCGGGCGCGGCTGCGCTCCTGCCGGGCGGCGTCGGCGTCCTCGGCGGAGGCGACGATCGCGGTCCACGCCGACGTGCCGGCGGGCCAGTCCGAGGTGGGCTCGGCGGTGTCCGGCGGCTCCGTCCCGGTGTCCTCGGTGGTCGTGGCGGGCGGCGATCCCGTGGTGTCCGGCGGCAGCCCGCCGCCCGTGTCGGTGGGGGTCGTGGATCCGGTGCCCGGCAGCGGCGTCCCGGGCGCCGTGGTGCCCGAGGTGGTGGTGACGAAGCCGGTGGTGGTGCCGTCGTCGGGGCTCGTGGGGGTGGTGGCCGTGGTGTCGGGCGGCAGGGGCCCGATGCCGGTGGTGTCGATGGTGGACGACGTGGGGACCGGCGGCGGGGCGGTGAGGACGGTCGCCGGGCGGCCGCCGTCGCCGTCGTCGGAGGCGACGGCGTACCCCAGGAACCCCGCGCCCACGCCAAGCACGGCGAGGCCGGCGGCCAGCGCGCCCATCCCGCCGCGCCGCCGCAGGCTCGGGGCCAGCGGGGTGGGGGCCCCGCACTCCAGGCAGTAGGTCTGGCGTTCGTCGAGGACCGCGTCGCACTCCCGGCAGCGCGGCGGGCCGGCGTCCTCGGGGGCCGGCGTCTCCGGGGTCTCCGGCTCCTGCGGCGTGCCGGCCTGCTCGTCGGGGCCCGTCATCCGGCGTCCTCCGTGGCCCGGGGCGGCACGGGGATGACCTGCGTGCCGCCGGGGGTGAGCAGCTCCGGCGGCGGCGGCGCGAACCGGGCCCCGCACTGCATGCAGAACCGGGCGTCGGCGTAGAACGGCGCGCGGCACACCAGGCAGGCGCCGGCCTCCGCCGGGCCGGCGGCGGGCAGGACGCCGCCATGGGCCTTCTGCCGCTGGATCTCCTCGAGCTGCGCGTCGATGAACCGCACGGCGTCGTCGACCTCGGCGACCATCCCCGCGCGGTGGCGGGCGACCGCCTCGCCCAGGCGCCCCGCCCGGAACAGCTCGAAGGTGAGGCCGCCGAGGTGGAAGAGCATCTCCTCGCGCTTGGCCATGAGGTCCCGGCGCTCGCGGCGCAGCCGCGCGCCCCCGCGGGTGGGGGCGGGCACCGGGATGGCGCCGGTGGGCTGGTCGGGGTCCGGGGGCCGCTCGATCACGCCCGTCGCCTGCGGGTCGTCCGCCGCGGCGGCGCGGCGCCGCAGGCGCAGGGACCGCCCCCGGGGCCGCTCATCGCCGTCCCCGGGGGCCTCCGCCTCGGGCTCCGGCGCGGTTCCGGGCACCGCCTCGGGCTCGGTCGCCGGGGCCGCCGACGCCTCGTCGCCACCCTCGGTCGGCGGCGTGGGGATGTCGTCCGGATCGGTCAAGTGCGCCGATGCTACCGATGATTGCGGCCGTCATCCGCCGTCCGCGGTCCCGGCTTCGTATCCTGTGACGGTGCCGCAGCCGCAGCCCCCATGGTCGACGGAGCCCTTCGGGGACGCGCTGCGCGCCGCGCTGGCGTTCCGCGGCATGAGCTTCCGCGACCTGGAGTCGCGGTGCCTGGTGCCCGTCGGGAACCTGCACGACCACGCGACGGGCAAGCGCAAGCCCCCGGGCGACGACCTGCTGCGCCGCATCGCCGAGGGCCTGGGCATCGACCCGGCGTACTTCCGGGAGTGGCGCGAACGCCGCCTCGTGGAGGCCCTCCGGGACGTGCCGGCGGCCGAGCTGTGGCTGTCCCGGCAGGTCGCCGGCGGGCACCTGGCCCGGGCCTGGAGGGCGCTGGGCGCCGACGTGCCCCCGTCCGGGTAGCCTTCCCGCCGCCATGGCGGTGCACCTGCTCACCGGCGCCACCGGACTGGTCGGCGGCCGGCTCCTGCGCGACCTGCTGGCCGGCGGGCACACGGTGCTCGCCGTGGTGCGCGACGTGGCCGACGGCCCGGCCATCGCCGCCCTGGGCGCCGAGGTCGTGGTGGGCGACCTGGCCGCACCCGGCGCCTGGACCGCCCGCATCGCGGACGCCGACGTCGTGTGGCACGCCGGCCTCCCGCGGTTCGCCCCGCCCGTGCGCGGGCCCGCCGTGCGGCGGGCGGCCCGGAGGGCGGCCGCGGCGGCCCGGGCGATCGCCGGCGCGGCGGGGGACCGGCCCGTCGTGCTCGCCTCCTCGGCGCTGGTCCACGGCGACCGGCCCGGCGAGGACGTGGCGGAGGACGACCCGCCGCGACCCGCCGCGCTGGCCGGTCCCGCGGCGGCGGCGGAGGCCGCGCTCGCGGGAACGCCGGGCCTGCGCATCGTGCGCCTGGGCTGGGTCTACGGCCCCACCGGCATGCTGCCGGCCGTGGTGGGCGGGCTCATGACGTCCCGGTACCGCATCATCGGCGACGGCGCCAACCCGATGCCGCTGATCGCCGCCGAGGACGCGGCCTCCGCGATGCTGGCCGCCCTGTCGCTGCCGCCGGGGACCTACGCGGCCGCGGAGGCCGACGTGCCCACCCAGCGGGAGCTGGTCCACGCCATCTGCGCGCAGACCGGCGCCCTGCGGCCCGACAGCATCCCCCCGCGGCTCGCGTCGCTGAGCTTCGGCGGCCCGCTGGCGGCGGCCATGCGCGCATCCGTGCGGCTCCGGCCCGGCGGCCTGGCCCGCGCGGGGTGGCATCCGGCGCGCGACTGGCGCCGGGACCTGGTCAGCTCGGTGCGTCCACCGGCGGGGTCGGCACCAGCTTGATCTCGGCGCGGGACTCCATCCGCCCGTGGCGGTGGAAGGTGATGTCCAGCGTGTCGCCCCTCAGGTCGCCGTACACGCCGATGCCGAGGGCGAGCATCACCGACCGGCCGAAGCCCATGCGCGGGCGGGCGTGGAGCGGCGGGTCGAAGCGGATGCGGTCGCCGTCCACCACGAACTCGTCGCCCTCGCGGCGCGGGGCGCCGTTCACGTAGACGGCGAAGGGTGCCTCGGCGCCCTCGGGCAGCCGCACCCAGTGCACGGCGTTGAGTCGTCGCAGCTCGGAGATCTCGGTCATCGCGGCAGCCTAGTACGGCTCCGCGCCCGCCGCCGCGACCACCCCGGCCTCCGGGGCGTCCGCTCCGGCGTCCGCGGCCACCACGCGCTCCAGCACGGCCACGGCCAGCGGGTCCAGCTGGGTGCCCGCCACCCGCGCGCATTCCTCCAGGGCCTCGCCGACGGTCCGGGCGGTGCGGTACGGGCGGTCGGTGGTCATGGCGTCCCACGCATCGGCCGTGGCGAGGATGCGGGCGCCCTCCGGGATCGCCCCGGAGGCGAGGCCCGCGGGGTACCCGCCGCCGTCGATGCGCTCGTGGTGGTGCCGCACCCACCCGACCTGCTCCGCGGTGAGCACCTCGTGCACGATCGTGGCGCCCAGCTCGGCGTGCGCCGCGACCCGCGCGAACTCCTCGCGGGTGAGGGCGGCGGGCTTCAGCAGGATCGCGTCGGGGATCCCGATCTTGCCGACGTCGTGCACCAGGGCGGCCTCCCGCAGCGCGTGCGCCCGGTCGCCGCTCCACCCGGACGCCACGGCGATGCGGTGCGTGAGGTCCGCGACGCGCTCGGAGTGGCGCTGCGTGGCGGGATCCCGGGCGTCGACCGCCCGCGCCAGTGCCCGCAGGGCCGCCAGCGTCCGGGCCCGCTCGGCACGCGGCGAGCCGTCCTCGTCCGCCTCGGGGTCGTGCCGCACCGTCATGTCCCGGCCCTGCGCCTTGGCCGACAGCAGGGCGGCGTCCGCCAGGCGGAACAGCTCCGCAGGGGTCCCCGCCAGGTCCAGGTCGCACACGCCGGCCGAGGCCGACAGCCGGACGCCGCCGGCGAGCACCGCGCCGGCCACCGCGGCCCGCCCGCGTTCCGCGGCCCGCACCGCCGCCCCGGCATCGGTGCCGGGCATGAGCCAGCCGAACTCCTCGCCGCCGATGCGGGCGACCATCTCCCCGTCGCGGGCCGCCGCGCGCAGGCGGGCGGCGACCTCGGCCAGCACCCGGTCCCCGGCCTGATGGCCGTGGGCATCGTTCACCTCCTTGAAGTGGTCCAGGTCCAGCACCGCGAGGGCGAGGGGCCGCCCGTGGCGCAGCGCGAGGCCCGCCTCCTCGCGGAGGCGGGCGTGGAACGCGCCGTGGTTCGGCAGGCCGGTGAGCGAATCCGTGGCCGCGCGCTCGGCGAGGCGCCGCCGGGCCTCCGCATTGCCGACGGCCACGCCCGCCAGCCGCGCGAACGGCTCCAGCCGCTCCTCCACGCGGGCCGGCAGGCGGGCGGGGTCGCGCGACAGCACCACGACGGCGCCCCAGGTGCGGCCCGACACGCGGATGGGGCTGGCGACGCCCGCCCGCATGCCGGTGCGCCGGAACACGTCGTCCACGGGCTCCGGCAGCGCCGGGTCCCGGGTCACCCGCACGGGTCCGCGCCCCTCCAGCACGCCGGCCAGCAGGCCGCCCGGCAGCACCGGGGCCCGTGAGCCCGTGCCGATGGGCGCGAGCTCGGCGTCGCCGCCCAGATCGGCGCCCACCACCTCGGCGACGCCCGCGTCGGCGTCGATGACCCACGCCGCGTCACCGCCGGTGAGGTTCACCACCTCCGCGGCGAGCGCGCCGAACACCTCCTCGCGCGGCGCCTCCGAGGCCACCGTCTCCGCGACGGACCGCAGGGCGGACTGCTCCCGTGCCGCGCCCTCGATGTGCGCCAGCACGCGGTTGCGGGCCCGGGTGAGGAGGATCCACAGCAGCATCCCCACGGCGCTCAGCAGGCCCGCCACGACCACCGCCCGCACCGTGACCGCGCGGATCGTGCGGTCGAGGTCCCGGCCGGCCCGCTCCGCGGCCGCCCGGCGCAGCACCACCCAGCGGTTGTGCTCGTCGGACACGCGCAGGCTCAGCCCATCCGCCATGTCGAGCAGACCCCGGCGCAGCACGGGGTCCGGGCTGGTGGCCATGACCCCGGCGCCGGACTCGATGAGCCGGAACAGCGCCACGCTGCGCCGCGCGGCGCCGTCGGTGGCCGCGTCCGGGTGCATCTGCATCCGCTGCCGCTCCGCGAGCGCGCGCGTCCGCGCCCCGAAGGCCAGGACGTCCCGCAGCAGCCGGGGGCTCACCGAGGGCCCGCCGCCCTCGCGCTGCTCCACCCAGAACCGCACCTGCAGCATGCGGCCGTCGTCCCGCAGGGTCGTGAGGTCGCGCAGGAACGTGTCGGCCCGCCGCTGCTTGGCGGTGGCGTCCAGCAGCGTCCGGGCGGAGGTGACCACCAGCGCCGTGACGACCACGGCCATGAGCATCACCAGCGCGAACTGGGCGAGCTGCAGCCGCCGCACGCGGGCGAGGCCCGACGCGCCGGCGGCACCCGCCGGGGAGGGAGGTCGATGGAGCCTGGGCACGGTCCCGCGACATGGACGTTTGGGCCCCGCAGGGCCGTTGGCGTGCCCAGGGTAGTACCGGACGGCCCGGCAGTCGAATCGGCCGATTCAGGCGGCGAGCGGCACGGTCCGGCCGGGACGCGCCCCGCCCAGGTCCCCCCGGGCGCGCAGCCGCTCCATGGCCGGTGAGGAGGATCGGCGCGCCCAGGACCTCGGCGGCGAGCTCTCGGATCGTCCCGTCCGGCGCCTCGCCGGCCCGGTTGGCGGCGTCGACCGGCGCCTGCACCCACGCGTCGACGTCGAAGTCCTCCACCACCAGGCGGGCGTTCGTGCCCGCCTCGGGGCCGGCGTCCAGGTGCGCGGCCCGGCGGGCGGCCGGCTCCCGGCCGGCCCCCGCGGACGAGATGAGCCGCGCGCCCGGCGGGGGCGTCACCCCGTCCTGCCCGCGCGCGGTGGTGCGCCGGCACGTGATCCGCGTGAGGCGGGCCTGGTCCGGAAGCGTCACCGGGTCCCGCGGGACGTCGTTCGCGAACAGCTGCCGGGCCGTCGCGTCGAGGAGCGAGCGGGCCGCCGGCAGCCCCGGCGCGGCCACCAGGATCGCCATGGCCACGTGGATCCCGATGTGCAGGAGCTGCAGCCGGCGCACGCGGGCGAGACCCGACGTGCGCGCGAGGGACGACGCGCCGCGCGCACGTCGGTGGGGAGGGGATCGCGCGCGGCGACGTCCAGGGGAGGATCGACCCGGCGTCCCCGGGCCGAGAGGCGCGCCCGGCCCGCGCGTCGGGGGTATGCTCGGTCGAGGCGTTTCGCGACGGGAGGCACACATGAAGGTCGTGATCAGCGGTGGGGGCATGGTCGGCATGACGCTCGGCCGCCTGCTGCAGATGCGCGGGATGGAGCCGGTGATCATCGAGCGGATGCCCGCGGGGGCGTACATCCCGCGCGGCTACATGCTCGGCTTCCAGGGGTACCCTCCCCTCGAGGAGATCGGCGTGCTCGACGGCGTGCGCAAGCAAGGCTGGGACATCGCGCCGCGGCCCGACGGCTCCGCCGTCGCGGTGTGCGTGGAGGTCGGCAAGCTCCTGTCCGCCCTCGCCGAGGGCCTCCCGATCGTCCACGAGCACGTCGTGTCCGATCTGGTGCGCGACGCCGGGGGCCGCGTGGTGGGCGTCGTCGCGACCTCCGACGACGGCTCCACCACCACCTACGACGCCGACCTCGTGGTGGCCTGCGACGGCGTGGGCTCGAGGGTGCGGGGCATGGCGGGCCTCGAGGTGAAGATCGAGCCGCTCGCCGAGGCGTCCCTCACCTGGATGAGCCCCGAGCCCGGCGGCGTGTCCTTCGCGATGAGCTACCTCACCGACGGCTCGCACATCGGCACCCTCGGCTGGCCGCAGGGCTCGGCCGGGTGGCGCACCTGCGAGAAGGTGGGGGAGGAGGCCGCCCTCGCGCCCGGCCTCGACGCGATCAAGGAGATGTGGATCCGCCTGCTGCCGGAGTCCGAGAAGGGCATCTCGGCGCTCACGTCGCTGGACCAGGTGCAGTACCGCGAGCCGCAGCTGCTCTCGGCCCCGGAGTGGTGGCGGCCCGGCGTGCTCATCATCGGCGACTCCGCCCACTTCTTCGGCCCTGAGACCGGGGTGAGCTCCGGGCTGGGACTGGGCGACGCCCACGCCCTGGCGGAGGCCATCCGGCAGAACCCCGACGACGCGGACGCCGCGTGCCGGAGCTACGTCACGTGGCGGGCCCCGGTGATCCGCCCGTACGAGGCGATGGACCCCGGCCGGCAGCGCATGGTGCTGGCCGGCGGCCAGCAGGCCCGGCCCGAGGAGCGCTGGCCGCCCGGCGAGTGACGACGGTGGCCGCCCGCGCCTCGGCGCGCGGGCGGCCGCAGGTCATTCCGCGGGGGGCGGCTCCGGGGCGGGCATGCGCCCCATGGGGGGCTCGGGCAGCGCGCCGCGGCGCGAGATGACCGCGGGCATCGCCGCGCACCACGCCGCCGCCGCGACGATCATGAGGATGCCGGCCACCCGGACGGCCTGCGCGATGCCGGCGGCCGAGCCGATCGCGTCGAACGCGTCGGGTCCCAGCAGCCACGCCCAGTCGTGGGTGTCGCCGCCCACCAGCTGCAGCCGCTCGTACGGGGCGTCGGCGATGTACACCGCGGCGCCGTGGCAGGACAGGCCGGCCCAGGCCAGCCCGGCGGCGCCGCCCAGGGGATCGCGCATCCGCAGGGCCAGGTACGCGCCGACGGCCAGCGGGACGGCGATCTGCGCGACGGTGCCGCCCAGGAAGTAGATCGTCCGCGGCGCCCAGATGAGCGACCAGTGACCGGACTCGTGGATGCCCAGCTCCACCATCTGCAGGGGCACGAGCGGCGCGTGGTCGGCGTAGTAGCGCAGTCCCAGCAGGCCGATGACCAGCGCTCCGGTGACGTAGCGCCACAGCCACTTCCAGGACGGGACCGGGGTCACGTCCTCCCATCGGCAGCGGCGGCCCGCCGGTGGAGGCGCGGGCCGCCGCCCCCGGGGGGATCAGCCCGCGTCGTCCTCGTCGTCGTCCTCGTCATCCTCGTCCTCGGCGACCAGGACCTGGGGCAGCGTCGCGTAGAACGCCTCCTCCAGCTCGTCCGGGACCTGCACGGTGATGCTCGTCACGTGCATGTGGTCGCCGTGGGTGTGGGCCTCGGTGCTGATGGACGCACCGCTCAGCACGAACGCCGGCAGGATCCCCACCGGGTCGAGGGCGTCGTCGTCGTTGACGTCCACCCCGAAGGTGCCGAAGAGCTCCGACAGGCGGTCGGCGTACTGGACCGAGTCGGCCCCGATCTTCATGACGGTCTGCATGGCGTCCTTTTCCGCTTCCGGTTCGGCGCGGGGCCCGCGGGCCCGGCGTGCGACGCACCTTACCCGCGGGCGGGCGGGGGCACGCTGCCCCTCACCGCGCGGTCGCGGCGGGCGCCCGGTAGTTCCAGTTCTGCCAGCAGCAGAACGGGCGGGTCGGCAGTGCCTGCAGGCGGTTCCACGGGAAGGTCCCCAGCAGGGCCTTGCGGTCCCGGCCCCCCAGGATCCGGGTGAACGCGTTGCGGCCCAGGCCGCGCGGATCCTCGCCGTAGAACACCACGGCCCCGGACTGGTCGCGCACGACGATGCCGTACCTCTGCGCCGCCTCGGCGATCATCCGCACCAGCGGGTGCAGGCGCAGCGAGCCGATGTCGAGGTCCGGGTCCAGGCGGAACCGCTGCCCCTCCATGGGCGCGGCCGGGTTGTCGGACCATCCGTCGGTGCGGGTGGCGGGCAGGGTGAGGCGCTCCTTCAGGGGCGCCGGGATCGCGATCGCCACGACGTGGTCGATGACGCCGCGGCGGATGTCGCGCTCGGTGATGACCCCGCCCGCCGCGGGGAGCCCGGACGCGGTGGCCCCGTACGGCGCCTCGATGATGCCCGCGGACCGCGACACGCCCACGATGCGGGCGCCGGCCTTGGCGGTGTACCGGCCGCCGGTGCGCGCGAAGCCCCAGAACTCCCACATGGTGTCGCTCGACGGCTGCCAGATGACCACGTGCAGGTCGGCGCCGCCGGAGGGCCGCGCCCGGGCGGGCACCGGTACCGGCGCGGTCCAGCGGAACGTGCTGCCGGACCGCTGGGACACGCCGGCGGGCGGGTACACGCGCACGCGCTTGACCTTCGGGCCGACCCGGTAGATCGGGACGCTGTAGCTCTCGATGTTCAGCCACGGCCCGCCGGCGTCGTCCCTCTGGCGGATGAGCTCCGCGACGATCGCGGCGGAGTCCGGGTTCACCGGCGCGTTGGGGTTCAGGGCGGTGTTCCAGAAGCTGCGGGGGGAGAACATCTGGCCCGGGGCGGCCGCGGGCAGGAGTGCCGATGCGGCGGCGGGCAGGGCGGCGGCGGCGCACAGCGCGGCCACCAGGAGGCGGGGGATCAATGACATCGCTGGCGAGCCTACCGGCCGGTGCGCGGGGGTCGCCCGCCCGCCGGTCGCGGGGTGACGGGATGGGTCAGCGCGGCAGCGCGGCGAGCGCGGCGGGGGTGGGCCCGCCCGGCAGGAACTCCAGGCCCACGGGGCCGTCGTAGCCCAGCTCGCCCAGGCGGCGGGTGATCGCCTCGAGGTCCAGCCGGCCCGTGCCCGGGGCGCCGCGGCCCGGGTGGTCGGCGAACTGGACGTGGCCGATCCGGCCCGCCACGTCGTCCAGCGCAAACACGGGATCCAGGCCCGCCATGGCGGCGTGGTAGGCGTCGAACAGGACGGTCACCGCGGGATGCGCGACGCGGTCCACGAAGGCTGCGGCGGCGGCGGGGGTGGGGAGCAGGGGCCCGTCCACGTCGACGGCGTTGAGGTGCTCGACCACCAGCCGCCCGCCGACGGCCGCCACGGCGTCCGCGGCGGCCCGCACGGCCTGGGCCGCGACGTCCAGCCGCGCCCCGAGCGGTTCCCCGGGGCGCACGCGGCCCACGAGGAGGTTCACGGCGGAACCGCCGGCGGCCACCGCCACCCCGGCGGCGGCGACGGCGGCGGCCACCGCCTCGCCGGTGCGGTCCGGGTCGTTGCAGTACCCGCGTTCGCCGGCCGGCAGGTCCCCGCCGTCGGCGTTCACCGCCGCGGCCCGCATCCCGGCGCGGCGCACGGCCCGGGCCCAGTCCATGGGATCCGGCGCCGGGGGCCACCACGTCTCGCACAGCGTGAACCCCCGGGCCGCGGCGGCGGCGGGGCGCTCCAGCGGCGGCAGCTCGGTGAACAGCGTGGACAGATGCGCGGACCACGCGGTCATGCGCCGAGCTCCCGCCGCCGCTCGGCGAACCTGCGGCCCTCCGCGAGGGCGTCGGCGCGCATGCGGGCGACGTCCCGGGCGGCCTCCCCGTGCGTCCACGATGCGAACGCCCCGCCGGACTCCGCCAGGTGGAGGAGCGCCTCCGGCACCTCCGCGCCGTTCGCCAGGTGCGGGAACAGCTGGCGTGACACGGCGGCGAACGTGCTCAGGCCGCCAAGGTCCGCGGTCGCCAGTGGGCCTGCGGCCATCCAGCGCGGGGCCAGGCCGGCGGCGACCGCCGCGTCGATGTCCTCCGCGCTCGCCACCCCGGCCTCCAGCATGTGCAGGCACTCCCGCAGCACGGCGAACTGGATGCGGTTCCAGATGAACCCCGGCACGTCGGCGCGCACCACCAGCGCGGCCTTGCCCATCTCCCCGGCCAGCCGCTCCAGCCGGCCGGTCACGGCGGCGTCCGTCGCGGGTCCGGGCACCACCTCGACGACCCCGGTGAGGTGCGCGGGCTTCAGGAAGTGCAGTCCCGCGAACCGCTCCGGGTGCTCGAGCGGCGCGGCGACGTCCGCGATGCGCAGGGAGGAGGTGTTGGTGACGATCACCGCGTCCGGTGCGACCAGCGGCTCCACGGCGGCCAGCAGGGCGTGCTTGGCGGCCAGGTCCTCCACGATGGTCTCCACCACGAGCGCCGCTCCCGCCAGGCCCTCGGCGTCCGCCAGGCACGCCGCCGGTGCCGGGTCGCCACCCAGGGCGAACGCGGCGGCCCGTGCCGCGGCGTCCGCCGCGCGGGACGGCGTGCGGCCCGCCACCCGCACCCGCCAGCCGGCGTCCGCGAGGGCGGCGGCGATCTCCGGGCCCATCGCCCCGGTGCCCAGCACCACGGCGAGCGGGCGCTCGGCGGCGGGGGTCATGTGGCGGCGTGCGCCGCGGCCTCCAGCTTGGCCAGGCGGGTGCGGCCGAGGAACGCGGTGGCGGCCACGCACGCCCCGAGGATGGCGACCACGGCGGATCCGCCCGGGATCTCGGTGATCCCGGACATCAGCGCGCCCACGATGGCGGCGCACGGGATGGTCATGATCCAGGCGATGAGGATGTTGCCGGCGACGCCCCAGCGCACCGACCGCAGGCCGCGCGTCGCGCCGGCGCCCATCACGGCGCCGGAGATGCAGTGCGTGGTGGACACGGGGAACCCGAGGTGGCCGGTGAGGTAGAGGATCGAGCCGCACGACGCCTCGGCGGCGAATCCCTGCGGCGGCTGGAGCTTGGCGATGCGGCTGCCGAGCGTCCGGATGATCCGCCAGCCGCCCGCGTACGTGCCCATCGCCATGGCGGTGGCGGCGGACAGGATCACCCAGAACGGCACCTCGAAGTGGTCGGCGCTGGCGTGTCCGGAGGCGATGAGGGCGAGGGTGATGATGCCCATGGTCTTCTGGGCGTCGTTGGTGCCGTGCGTGAAGGCCAGGAAGCCGCCGGACAGCAGCTGGAGCCGCCGGAACACCATGTTCACGGGCGAGGGGGACATGCGGCGGATCACCAGCAGGAAGACCCCCATGAGCAGCAGCGCGACGCCGGCGCCCAGGACGGGCGCGGACAGCGACGGGATGAGCACCTTGTGGACGAGCCCGTCGCCCAGCAGCACGTCGAATCCGTGGGCCGCGATCGCGGCGCCCGCGATCCCGCCGATCAGCGCGTGGCTGGAGCTGGAGGGCAGCCCGAGGTACCAGGTGATGAGGTTCCACGTGGTCGCCCCGATGAGCCCGGCGAGGACCACGTCGAGGGAGATGACCCCCGGGTCGACGATGCCCTTCGCCACGGTCGCCGCGACCTCCAGCGACACGAAGGCCCCGATGAAGTTGAGGGCGGCGGCCATGAGCACCGCGCCGCGGGGGTGGAGGGCCCGGGTGGAGATGCCCGTCGCGATGGCGTTCGCCGCGTCGTGGAAGCCGTTGGTGAAGTCGAAGAACAGCGCGGCCGCGACGACGGCGGCCAGCAGCAGGTCGGTGGACACGGGGTCAGGCGGCCTTGACGAGGATGTTGCCGATGACATGCGCGACGGTCTCGCACGCGTCGATCGCCCGCTCCAGGGCCTCGTGGATGTCCTTCCAGCGGATGACGAACAACGGGTCCACGCCGGGCTCGTGGAACAACGCGGCGATCGCGTCCCGCTGGATGGTGTCGCCCTCGTCCTCGAGGGACTTGATGCGCAGCAGGGTCTCCTGGGACGTGCGCCGCCCCTTGAGGCCGGCGAGGGCCGTGGCGACCTCCTCGCACGCGGCCACCAGGACCCGGCACTGCTCGATCGCCGCCGGGTTCATGCGGTCCACGGCGTACAGGTCCAGGAGCTGCGACGCGTAGAACACGTTGTCGACGATGTCGTCGCCACGGGTCGCGAGCTCGTAGATGTCCTCCCGGTCGAACGGCGTGACGTAGTGCGTGTTGAGCAGCTGCACCAGGTCGTGGGTGATGCCGTCGCCCACGCGCTCCAGTTCCTTCAGCGACGCGCCGGGCACGGCGGAGTCGGGCCACTCGCTGAACCGTGTTCGCGCCATGCGCGCCGCCTCGACGGCGTTCTCGCCGTGACGCGTGAACAGGTCGTAGAAGTTGGGCCCCTTCGAGCCCAGGGAGAACCGCATCGGGGGGAGCACCGCCAGGGTCGGGAACGTGCGGCCGCCACGGGGCGGCGGGGCGAGAATACTCCCGCGGCCCGCCGCCGTGGCGGCCGCCGGCGACCCTAGGCGGGTGCCGCCCCGGGCGGCGATTGGGCGGGCCCGTCGCCCACCGGCTCGACGCTTCCGGAATCGAGCCGGAAGGGCGGGTAGACGTCGGTCATGAACGCCGCGTAGACCGTCGTGCGCAGCGCCCACCGGTTGAAGCCCATCACCAGATCGAAGATGCCGGCCGGGTACGTGCCGTTCACGGCCAGCAGCACGACCGCCACCAGCACCAGGATGCTCACGACGCTCACGTGGGTCCCCCAGCCGCCCGCGACGAGCGCGGCGATGATGTACTGCGGGATCCCGACGAGCCACCAGCCGATGAGCGGCAGGCCGCGGCGGCCCCGCCCCTCGGGGTACTCGATCTCCAGGCGCGCCGGGTAGTCCGGCACGTCGGCGAGGGTGAACGGCGGATAGCGGTCGGTCGACAGCGGCCCGAACGCGTAGGCCTGCACGCGCCAGCTCCAGCGCAGCACGCCCGTGGTGAATCCGAACAGCCCGCGCGGGTAGCGACCGGTGAACAACCGCACCACGAACGCCGCGAGCGTCGCGAACACGAACCCGATCCACAGGAACGCGAGGATCACGACGTGCGGCAGGGCGAGGAACCACTTCACCAGCCACATCCACCGTGACAGGGGCGCGTCGAGGCGCGCCTCCAGGCGGAGCGGATGCCGATCGGTCATCGTGCACCTCCCTTCACACGGATGCCGTCACCGTCATGCTCCCACCGCCGGCGGGCGCTCGTCATCCGTGTGACCACGATGCGGTCTCAGGGACTGCACCGGGGCGCCGGTGTCAGCGCGCCAGGCGCACCGCGAACCGCTCCACGCCGGATCCCTGGGCCGCCGCGCCCGCCGGGGCGAGGGCGAGCGGGACACCGGTGAGGTCCGGGTGGCCGAAGCCGCCGATGGCCTCCGCGGGGCACACGCCGCCATCGCGGGCATCGCGGTGAAGGGGGTCCACGCCCTCCTCCATACCCACCTGCGCCCGGACGATGCCGGGGGATGCGGACCGGTCCATGCGTGCCTCTCGGCGGGCGGCCACCGGACGTCGTGTGATTCAGCGCCGGTCCGCGGGTCTCCGCAACGGCTCGGCGACGTCCCGCACCGCGCCGTGCCGCACGATGAGCCGCCGGGTGAGCGGCCCGCCGGTGACGCCGTGCACCACGATCGAGGTCACCACGCACGCGATCACCGTCCACACGACCAGCCGTGTCTCGCCGGGTGCGAGGACCCCGGTCGCCGCCACCGCGCTGGCGTAGTACAGGGAGCCCACGCCGCGCACCCCGAACCAGCCGATCCACAGCCGCGCGCGCCGGTCCCACCGGCCGGGCAGGGCGGCCATCGTCGCCAGCGGGCGCACGACCAGCAGCAGCACCGGCACCAGCAGCCACCCCGACCAGCCGGGCACGGCGAGCCCGGACAGGGTGAGGGAACTGCCCAGCAGCAGGATGAGCGCCAGCTCGCCCACCATCTCCACCGTCGCGGCGCCCCCGTGGGCCCCGCGGGTGATCTCGTGGTCCCGCTCGTACCGCCGGAACCCGATGCCCCCGGCGAACGCGGCGAGGAAGCCGTACGCCCCCACCAGGTCGGTGAGCCCGTAGATCACCAGCACCGCGCCGATCGCCGCCCAGCCGTCCAGGGCGTCCGACACCAGGCCCCGGTCGCGCATTCGCGTGAACAGCCAGCCCAGCCCCCAGCCCAGCGTCCCGCCGAGCGCGATGCCGCCGGCGATGCCCCACACGACGTCCGCGGCGATCCACTCGCCGACCCAGCCGTCCTCTCCGGACACGAGGAACAGCCCGAGGAACACGAACGGGAACGCCAGGCCGTCGTTGAGGCCGGCCTCGGCGGTGATCGCCACGCTCGGCTCGTCCTCCCGTTCCTCCCCGGGCGGCCCCACCCCCAGGTCGCCGGCGAGCACCGGGTCGGTGGGTGCGAGGGCGGCGGCCAGCACCACCGCGGCCCCGGCCGACAGACCCATCACCCAGTGGCCGAACGCCGCGACCGCGCCGATGGTCACGGGCATCACCACCAGCAGCAGGAGCGCCGGGGCCGCCCAGGCGCGTCCGCGCAGGGGACTGTCCAGGCGGACGCCGGCGGCGAACAGCGCCACGACGAGGGCGAACTCCGTGAGCCGCTCCCCGACGTGCGCGTCGGCCACGGGGTTGTACCAATCGACCCCGAGGGTGCGCAGCAGGGGCGCGGCGAGCGCCCCCAGCGCCAGGTACACCACGGCCGCCGAGAACGCGCGCTCCCGCTGGTGGGTGAGGGCGAGGATCGCGGCGAACAGGGCGACGCCGGCCGCGACGATGCCGGCGGCGGCCAGCGTCCCGCCATGCCAGCCCGGCACGATCGCGGCGGGGAGGGTCATCCGCCTCCGGTTCCCCGGCGGCGGCCGGGGCACACCCCTATGGGCCGTGCAGCGCCCCGCCCTCCACCGGGATCAGCGCCCCCGTGACGTAGGAGGCGGCGGGCGACAGCAGGAACGCCGCGACCCGTCCGAACTCCTCCGGGCGGCCGTACCGGCGCAGCGGGATCCCGGCCTCCTTGCGGGCGCGGTCGTCCGGGCCGGCATCCAGCGACCGCACGCGGTCGGTGTCGATGCGCCCCGGCATGAGCGCGTTCACGCGGATGCCGCGGGGGCCCAGCTCCGTGGCGGCCTCCTTGGCGAGCATCGCGAGCCCCGGGCGCATTCCGTTCGAGATCGCCAGGCCGGCGATCGGCTCCCGCGCGCCGGTGGACAGCACCAGGACGATCGCGCCGCCGTCGCCGAGGGCCTCCGACACGGTCCGCACGGCGCGCAGCGCGCCCAGGAACACGGTCTCGAAGGCGGCGCGCCAGTCCTCCTCGGCGGTCGCGAACAGCCCGCCGGCCGGCGGGCCGCCGACGCTGATGAGCATCCCGTCGATGCGGCCCCAGCGCGCCGTGCAGGCCCGCACGAGGCGGTGCGGCGTGTCCGGGTCCGCGAGGTCCGCGGCGATGCCGTGGGCGAGGGGTCCCAGGCGCTCCGCGGCGGCGGCGGCGGTCGCGGGGTCCCGGCCGCTCAGGACGACCCGGGCGCCGTCGGCGACCAGGGCCTCGGCGGTGGCCAGCCCCAGGCCCCGGGACGCGCCGGTGAGCACGTGGGCGCGGCCGGCGAGCCCGAGGTCCATGCGTCGCTACCCGCCCTGGAAGGCCCGGTCGATGCGGGCCCGCAGCTCCCTGAGCCGCCGGTTCGCCTCGGTCCGCAGCTTCTTCAGGTTGGCGTCGGACTCGCCGCGTTCCCGGGCGTCCGCGATGGCGGCGTCGGCCCGCCTGCGGGCGTCCCGCAGCGCGGCCTCCGCGCGTTTCCTGGCCTGCGCGATACCGCCGGCCCTGGCGTCGGCGATCTCCCTGTCGATGCGCGCGCGGGCCGTGTCCAGCGGGCCGTCGAGGCGCTTGCGGGCCTCCTGCAGGGTTTGCTCGACGGAGCTGCGCACCCGGTCGGCCGTGCCGGAGTCGTCGTCGCCGCAGCCGGCGAACCCGGCCAGGACGGCGGTGAGCGCGATGCCGGCGGCCAGCCGTCGGGCGCGGGGCGGGATCGGGGACATGGGGACGATCGTAGCGGGCATTCCGCAAGCCGCCATCCGCACCGCCCCGGGGCGGATCCGTCGAAGCAGCACACCCGGCTCGATTCGGGTGAAGGTCGAACTCGGCGACCGACGCCCGCGGTGCGATTGCCACCACCGGTGGGTCACGGGGAGCATCACGAGGATGAAGATGAGTGTGCGTCTCCCCGGCGACGACATCGACTTCCCATCCACCCGTTCCAGGTGCTCCTGGACAAGGACGAAACCGGCCTCCCGCGTGACGCGAAGGCGCGGGGTTCAGCCGGGTTCTCACCGCGTCGGCCTGACGGCCGACATTCGAAGCAGCACGCGCGGCAGGATTCGAACCTGCGACCTTTGGCTCCGGAGGCCAACGCTCTATCCACTGAGCTACGCGCGCAAGCCGGGGCATGTTAGCCCAGGTCGCGGATCACCGTGGGCCCGGCGTCCGCGGCCGGCCCGCCCCGGACGCTAGTACTCGGCGCGCGTGGTGCGGATCGCCCCGGCCACGACGAACACCGTGAGCCAGGCGAGCACCACCACGGCCGCGACGGGCACCCCGAAGTCGTCGGCGCCCGTGAGCACGCCCATCGCGATGGGCAGGACCACCCTGTCGAGCGAGTCCGAGATGAGCGTGAGGAGGGCGAGCAGGTTGAAGCCGGCGAGGTTGAGGACCAGGGCCACCACGATGGCCCCGCCCACCGACCGCAGCAGCGCGCCCACGGCGAGGGCGATGGCCCCGAACACCAGCGCGAACAGCACGGGCTGCCACACCAGCAGGGCGACGTCGGAGGCGCCGATCGCGGTCTCCTGGGACGTGAACACGCCGGGGTCCGGGGATTGCCCCACGGCGAACGCGCCCAGGGCCGCGACGACCATGGCGGGCAGCATCCCGGCGACCACCGCGATCGCGAACGCGGGGTACCGCACCAGGTACAGGCCGAGCTTGGAGCGGCCCGTCATCACCAGGTAGCGGAACGTCCCCTGCTGGACGTCGTAGGCGCCCTCCTGGGCGCCGATGAGGGCGGCCATCACGAACCCGGCGAACGTGAGGACGTCCCGCCCGGCGTTCAGCACGTCGAGGCGGCTCACGAAGTCGCCCTGGTCCTGGGTGCCGCGCACGATCACGCTCACGACCAGCGTCGCGACCGCGGCCAGCAGCATCACGCCGACGTGGGACCAGTACATGCCGCGCCGGCGCACGATCTTGAGGATCTCCTGGACCAGCATCAGCGGGCCGCCGGAGGGGGAGGGGGCGGCATGGGCGGCCCGGTGGGCGGCGGCGCGGCGACGCGCGGGAACACGCCCTCGGTGCTCGGCGTCGCCCCGGCGGTGATCTCCAGGTAGCGCTGCTCAAGGCTCTCCTCGTACCGGGACACCGACGCCACGCCCACCCCGGCCTGCACCAGCGCCCGGGTGATGCCGATGGCGGCCTCCCGCGCCGTGGAGCCCATGGCGAGCAGGCGCCCGCCCTCCTTGGTCCGCACGCCGGTGACCCCGGGCAGGCCGTGGAGGATCCCCAACGCGCGCGCCACGTCGTCGCAGTCCACCTCGATGCCGGTCTCCCCGGCCTCGATGAGCTCGCGCATGGTGCCCTGCACCATCACCGCGCCGTTGTTGACGATCGCGACGGCGTCGCAGATGCGCTCCACCTCGTCCAGCAGGTGCGACGAGATGAACACCGTGCGGCCCTCGCGGTCCACCAGGCCCCGGATCATCTGCCGGAACTCGGCGATGCCCGCCGGGTCGAGGCCGTTGCTGGGCTCGTCGAGGATGAGGAGCTCCGGATCGGACAGCAGGGCGCGGGCCACGCCGAGGCGCTGCCGCATGCCGAGGCTGTAGCGGCTCACCCGCTCGCCGCCGCGCGCCTCCAGGCCCACCTGCGCCAGCACCGCGGGGATGCGGCGCCGGGCGTCGGCGTCGAGCGCCGCGGCCCACGCCTCGAGGTTCTGGCGGCCGGTCATGTACGGGTAGAAACGCGGCTCCTCGACCATGCCGCCCACCCGGCGCAGCGCGCCGACCGGGTCGGAGGCCACGTCGATGCCACGCACCCGGGCCACGCCGGCGCTGGGGCGGGCGAGCGCCAGCAGCATGCGGATGAGCGTGGTCTTGCCGGCGCCGTTGGGGCCCAGGAAGCCGAAGCAGGTGCCGGCGGGCACCGACAGCACGACCTCGCGGATCGCCACGCGGGAGCCGAAGCGCTTGGTGAGCGCCTCGGTCTCGATGATGGGGGGACTCATCGCGGGCAACCGTAGATGATGGGCCCGGATGGCGGAAACACGGATCGGTGTCATCTCCGACACGCATTTCCCACGGCGCGGCGGCGGCGTCCTGCCGGAGCGCTGCCGCCGAACGCTGGCCGGATGCGACCTGGTCGTGCACGCCGGCGACCTGTGCGACGTGGACGCCCTGCGCGCCATCCGGGCGCTCGGCCCGCCCGTGCTCGCGGTGCACGGCAACGCCGACGACGCCCGCGTGCGGGCCCTGCTGCCGCCCACCGAGACCCTCGACCGGCACGGCGTGCGGGTCGTGGTGGTGCACGACGCCGGACCCGCCGCGGGACGGGCTGCGCGGCTCCGGCGGCGGTTCCCGGATGCCCGCGTGGTGATCTTCGGGCACTCCCACATCCCGCTCGCCGAGCAGACCCCGGGCCTGCTCATCCTGAACCCCGGAAGCCCCACCGACCGCCGCCGGCAGCCGCACCACACCATGGCGGTCCTCACGCTTGGCGACGGCGGCCCGCCGCGGGCCGAGCACCTGGTCGTCGATCCCCCGCCGGGGCGCCGGTAGGGTGGGGCGCCCATGGACCTGTGGGTCACCTTCATCGGCACCGCCGCCTCGGTCCCCACCGCGGCCCGCGGCACCGCCGCCACGCTCATCGCCCGGGGGGGCGACCGGTTCCTCGTCGACTGCGGCGAGGGGACCCAGCGCCAGCTGCTGCGGTCGGGCGTGGGGCTGGTGGAGCTCGACCTCATCCTCATCACGCACCTGCACGGCGACCACTACCTGGGCCTGCCGGGGCTGCTCAAGACCTACGGCCTGCGCGGCAGGACCGCCTCGGTCCGTCTGGCCGGGCCGAAGGGGCTCGCCAAGCTGCTGGAGGTCCTGCGGCCCGTGATCGGGCGCACGCCGTTCCCGCTGGAGGTCACCGAGCTGGGCCCCGGGGGCGTGCCGTGGCGCGCCCCCGGCGCGCGCATCGAGGCGTTCGCGACCAGCCACGGCGTCCCGTCGGTGGGGTACGCGCTGGTCGAGGACGACCGTCCCGGGATGTTCGACGTCGCCGCGGCCGCCGCGCTGGGCGTGCCCTCGGGACCCATGTTCGGGCGCCTGCAGCGCGGCGAGACGGTCACGCTCGGCAACGGCTCGCGGGTGGCGCCGGAACAGGTGCTCGGCGGGCCGCGACGGGGCCGGCGGGTGGTGCTGACCGGCGACACCGAGCCGTGCGCCGCCACGGTGCAGGCCGCGCACCGCGCGGACCTGCTGGTGCACGAGGCGACGTTCTGCGACGAGGACCGCGACCGGGCGCGCGAGACCCGCCACTCCACCGCCCGGGAGGCCGCCGAGGTGGCCGCCGCCGCCGGCGCCGGGTTCCTCGCGCTCACCCATGTCTCCAGCCGGTTCATGCCCCGGGACATCCGCGCCGAGGCCCGCGCCGTGTTCCCGGAGACCGTCGTGCCCCGGGACTTCGACCAGGTGGAGCTGCCGTTCGCCGAGCGCGGCGGGCCGGTGTTCCACCCCGGCGGCGCCCGGGCGCGCGAGACGGGTGACACCGCGTCGGAGGGGCCCGACGCGTCCGCCGGGACTGCTAGCCTGCGGGAACACTCCACCGACCTTTAACCCGGCCCCGTGAGGCCGGAAAGGAGCGGCACATGCATCACGCGCACGGCACGACGGCTCACACGCCGCACCCGTGACCGGCGATCCGGTGAAGCAGCTGGTCGACCCCGACCAGTTCCGCCGGACCATCGCCCGCATCGCCCACGAGATCGTCGAGCGCCACGCCGACCCGGCGCGCATCGCCCTGGTGGGGATCCGCACCCGCGGGGTGCCGATCGCCGCCCGCCTCGTGGAGCACATCGAGCGGTTCACCGGCGTCCGCCCGGACCTCGGCAGCGTCGACATCGCGCTGTACCGCGACGACGTGGCCTCCGGGGCGCTGCCGGTGGTCGGCGAGACGGACCTGCCGTTCCCCGTGTCGGAGCGGGCGATCATCCTCGTCGACGACGTCCTGTACACGGGCCGCACCATCCGCGCGGCCATCGACGCCCTGTTCGACTACGGGCGCCCCCCGCTCGTGCAGCTGGCGGTCCTCGTGGACCGCGGCCACCGCGAGCTGCCCATCCGCCCCGACTTCGTCGGCCGCAACCTGCCCACCGCCCGCAACGAGCGGGTGCGCGTGCGGCTGGCCGAGATCGACGGGGCCGACGAGATCCAGCTGGTCAACCAGGAGACAGCATGAGCTCCCGACGCTCACTCATCGCCATCGGTGACCTCTCCCGGGACGAGATCACCCGCATGCTCGACCTCGCCGAGCGCTTCTCGGAGGTCATGCGACGCGACATCAAGAAGGTCCCGACGCTCCGTGGCCGCACGGTCATCAACATGTTCTTCGAGGCCTCCACGCGCACGGCCACCAGCTTCGAGCTGGCCGGCAAGCGCATGTCCGCGGACGTCATCAACGTGAAGGGCTCCGGCTCGTCGGTGGAGAAGGGCGAGACGCTGAAGGACACGGTCCTCACGCTCAACGCGTACCAGCCGGACATCCTGGTGGTCCGCCACAGGGCCGCCGGCGCGGTGGCCGCCGCGGCGCGGTACACGCAGGCGGCGGTCATCAACGCCGGCGACGGCAAGCACGAGCACCCCACGCAGGCGCTGCTGGACCTGTACACCCTGCGCCGCGCCACGGGCCGGCTGGACGGCCTGCACGTGGCGTTCGTGGGTGACGTGCTGCACTCCCGCGTCGCCCGGTCCGGGGCGATCGCGCTGGCCACGATGGGCGCGAAGGTGAGCTTCGTGTCGCCACCCACGCTGCTGCCCCGCGAGGCGGAGGCCGGCCTGGGCGTGAGCACCAGCAGCGACATCCGGGACATCGCCGACGCGGACGTCGTCTACGCGCTGCGGATGCAGCACGAGCGGATGGGCAACGGCGGCTTCGTGCCGAGCCTCCGCGAGTACGCCACCCGGTACGGCATCGGCCACCACCGGCTGCGGCCCGGCCAGCTGGTCATGCACGCCGGCCCGATGAACCGCGGGGTGGAGATCACCGACGAGCTGGCCGACGACCCCACGGCCCTCATCACGACCCAGGTGGAGAGCGGCATGGTGGTGCGCATGGCGGTGATGTACGACCTGCTCACCGAGAGTGGGGCCAGGACGCCCGAGGCCGTCGCCGAAGCGGTGGCCGCGTGAGCGCCCGGCTCGTCCAGCGGCCCGGGCAGGCCGCCTCGATCGTGATCCGCGGCGCCCGCATCCTCGACCCCATCGCCGGCGTCGACCGCGTGGGGGACCTCGTGGTGCGCGACGGGGTCGTCGGCGGCGACGCCGCCGGCCTGGAGGAGGTCGACGGCACGGGGCTGGTGGTGGTCCCCGGCTTCGTGGACCCGCACGTCCACCTTCGCACCCCCGGCAGGGAGGACACCGAGGACATCGCCTCCGGCTCCCTGTCCGGCGCGGCCGGCGGGTTCGTGGCCATCGCGGCCATGCCGAACACGCAGCCCCCGGTCGACGACGCGCAGGACCTCGTGCGCCTGCTGGAGCTCGCCGAGCACGACGCCGTGATCCCCGTGGGGTTCATCTGCGCCATCACGAAGGGCCAGAACGGCTCCCAGCTCACCGAGGCCGCCGAGCTGGCGGAGCTGGGCGCGGTCGCCCTGTCCGACGACGGGCGCCCCGTGTCCGACGCCGCGGTGTTCCGGCGGGCGCTGCAGTACCAGCGCCTGGCCGGCCTGCCGTTCACCCTCCACGAGGAGGACATGCACCTGTCCGGCGGCGGCGCGATGCACGAGGGCGCCGTGTCCGCGCGCCTCGGCGTGGAGGGCATCCCCGCCGTGTCGGAGGCCATCGCGGTGGGCCGCGACGTGCTGCTCGCCCACTACGAGGGGGCGCGCATCCACGTGTGCCACGTCTCCGCCAAGGAGACCATCGAGGAGGTGCGGCGCGGCAAGTCCATGGGCGTCCGGGTGACCGCGGAGGTCACCCCGCACCACCTGGTGCTCATCGACGAGGACTGCGAGGACCTGGACGCCGCGACCCGCAAGATGAACCCGCCGCTGCGCGGCCGGGAGGACCGCGAGGCGCTCATCGCGGCGCTCGTCGACGGCACCATCGACTGCGTCGCCACCGACCACGCCCCGCACGGCGCCAGCGAGAAGGAGCTGCCGTTCGAGGAGGCGCCGTTCGGCGTGACCGGCCTGGAGACCGCCTTCGCGGTGCTGAACACCCACCTGGTGCGCACCGGCCGCATGCCGCTGGAGCTCCTGGTGCGCCGGATGAGCGGCGACGCCGCGCGGGTCCTGGACATGCCGGAGCCCACGCTCGCCGACGGGGCCGTGGCGAACCTCGCCGTCATCGACCCCGAGGCCACCTGGCGGGTGGGGGCGGACGGCTTCCGCAGCAAGTCGGGCAACTCCGCGTTCCTCGGTGAGGAGCTCACCGGGCGCGTGACGATGACGATCGCAGGAGGGCAGATCGCATGGCGGACCTGACCGGACGGCACCGCGGCCTGTTGCGCCGCGGGGAGGTGGGCCTGGTCGTCGTGGACGTCCAGGAGGCGTTCCGCCCCGTGATCGGCGGGTTCGACGAGGTGGTGCGCAACTGCCGCATCCTGGTGGAGGGCTTCGGGGTCCTCGGCGCGCCCGTGCTGGTGAGCGAGCAGTACCCGAAGGGCCTCGGGCACACGGTGCCGGAGATCGCCGAGGCGCTGCCGCCCGGCACGCCCGTGGTCGAGAAGCTGCGCTTCTCGGCGATCGGCACCGAGGACTTCGACGACGCGCTGGAGGCCACGGGGCTGCGCCGCTGGGTGGTGTGCGGCATCGAGGCGCACGTGTGCGTGAACCAGACGGTGCACGACCTGCTGGCCCACGGCCACGAGGTGCACCTGGCGGTGGACGCCGTGTCGTCCCGCGCCGCGGCGAACGTCGCCGCCGGCGTCGAGAAGTGCGTGGCGGCGGGAGCGGTGCGCACCAGCACCGAGGCCTGCCTGTTCGAGATCCTCGAGGTGGCCGGGACGCCGGAGTTCAAGGCCATCAGCAAACTGGTCCGCTGACGATGGCCACAGGGTACGTCGTGACCGAGGACGGTCTGGTCCTCGAGGGGCGCAGCGTGGCCGCGGACGGCACCGCGCTGGGCGAGATGGTGTTCACCACGGGCATGACCGGCTACCAGGAGGCGGTCACCGACCCCTCCTACCACGGGCAGCTCCTCACGTTCGCCGCGCCGATGGTCGGCAACTACGGCGCGGGGCCCGCCGGCATGGAGAGCGACCGCGCCTGGTCGCCCGGGGTGCTCATGTCGCGGGCGGGGAACGGCCCGGGCACGGGCGGGCCCGCCGGTTGGTGCGACTGGCTGCGCGGCCAGGGCGTCGTCGCCCTCGAGGACGTCGACACCCGCCGCCTGGTGCGGCACCTGCGCGACCGCGGCGCGATGCGCGGCGGCGTGAGCACCGAGCTGGGCCCCGAGGAGCTGATCGCCCGGGTGCGGGAGCACCCGGTGCTGGACGGACGGGACCTCACCCCCGACGTCGCGGGTCCCCGCCGATCCCTGGGCACCGACGGACCCCGGGTCGTCGCGATCGACTGCGGGATGAAGCGCTCCATCGCCGAGGGCCTGGTGCGCGCCGGCTGCCGGCTGGAGGTCGTCCCGGCCGGGACGACCGCGGCGGAGGTGCTCGCGCTCGACCCCGACGGCATCTTCGTGTCCAACGGCCCCGGAGACCCCGCGGCCGTCGCCCCCGTCATCGGCGCGGTGCGGGAGCTGCTGGGCACGCGCCCGCTGTTCGGCATCTGCCTGGGGCACCAGATGCTCGCCCACGCCCTGGGGCTGCGCACCGAGAAGCTGCCGTTCGGGCACCGCGGCGCGAACCACCCGGTGCGCCGCACCGACGACGACCGCGTGGAGGTGACCGTCCAGAACCACGGGTACGCCGTGGTGGGCGACGCCCTCCCGGACGGGGTGGAGGTGACCCGCGTGAGCCTGTTCGACGGGTCGGTGGAGGGCCTGGGCGCCCCGGAGCTGCGCGCCTTCAGCGTGCAGTACCACCCGGAGGCGAGCCCGGGGCCGCACGACGCCCGCTACCTGTTCCCCCGGTTCATCGAGGCGGTGGCCTGATGCCCAAGCGCACCGACATCGCGACGATCCTGGTGCTGGGCTCCGGGCCCATCGTCATCGGCCAGGCCGGCGAGTTCGACTACTCCGGCACCCAGGCCTGCGCGGCGCTGCGCGAGGAGGGCTACCGCGTCGTGCTGGTGAACTCGAACCCGGCGACGATCATGACCGACCCGGGCACCGCGGACCGCACCTACGTGGAGCCGCTGGACGTGGCGGCCGTGGAGCGCGTGATCGCCCGTGAGCGCCCCGACGCGCTGCTGCCCACCCTGGGCGGCCAGACCGCCCTGAACCTCGCGATGTCCCTGCACCAGGGGGGAATCCTGGAGCGGTACGGCGTGGAGATGATCGGCGCGGACGCCGAGGCCATCCACCGCGCCGAGGACCGCGAGGCGTTCCGCGAGACGATGGACCGCGTGGGCCTGAGGACCCCCGCCAGCGTGATCGTCACCGACATCGCCTCCGGCCTGGCGGCCGCCGAGGACATCGGGTACCCGGTGATCCTGCGGCCCGGGTTCACCCTCGGCGGGGAGGGCGGCGGCGTCGCCCGCGACCGCGCGGACCTCGAGGACCGCCTCGCCCGGGCCCTGGACGCCAGCCCCATCGGCCAGGTGCTGCTCGAGCAGTCCGTGCTGGGCTGGGCGGAGTTCGAGCTGGAGGTGGTGCGGGACCGCAACGACAACGCGGTGATCATCTGCTCCATCGAGAACCTCGACCCCATGGGCGTCCACACCGGCGACTCGGTCACCGTGGCCCCCGCGATGACCCTCTCGGACCCGGAGCTGCAGGCCCTGCGCGACGCGGCGCTGGCGGTGATCCGGGCGGTGGGCGTCGAGACCGGCGGCAGCAACGTGCAGTTCGGGATGAACCGCGAGACCGGCGAGATCGTGGTCATCGAGATGAACCCGCGGGTGAGCCGCTCCTCCGCGCTGGCCTCCAAGGCCACGGGCTTCCCGATCGCCAAGATCGCCGCCCGCCTGGCGGTGGGGTACACGCTCGACGAGCTGCCCAACGACATCACCCGCGTCACGCCGGCGAGCTTCGAGCCCACCCTGGACTACGTCGCCCTGAAGGTCCCCCGGTTCGCCTTCGAGAAGATGCGGGGCGCGTCGTCGGAGCTCACCACGCACATGAAGAGCGTGGGGGAGGTGCTGGCCATCGGCCGCACCTTCGGCGAGGCGTTCGGGAAGGCCATGTCGGCCCGGGAGCTGGACATCGCCCCACGCGTCCCCGGGTCCGTGGAGGAGGCCCTCGCGCTCCTGGGCGAACCCAGCTGGGACCGCTTCGACCTCCTGCTGTGGGCGGCCGCGAACGGCGCCACCCCCGAGCGGCTCAGCGAGGCGTCCGGGGTGGACGTCTGGTTCTGCCGGGAGATCGCCGCGTTCGCGGCGGCCCGCGCCGGTGTGGCCGGCGACCTGGGGGCGCTGGACGCCACCGCCCTCCGGCGCGCCCGCCGGGCGGGCCTCACCGACCGGGACCTCGCCGCCGTCACCTGCGCCACCGAGCTGGCGGTCGGGCGGCGCCGCCGGGACCTGGGCGTGGTGCCGAGCTACCACGCGGTGGACACGTGCGCCGCGGAGTTCGCGGCCCTCACCCCGTACTACTACTCCGCGTACGACACGGCCTCCGAGGCCGCCGCGGACGACCGCCCGTCCATCGTGGTGCTGGGCAGCGGCCCCAACCGCATCGGCCAGGGCATCGAGTTCGACTACTGCTGCGTGCACGCCGTGCGCACGGCCCGCGAGCTCGGGTACGCCGCCGTGATGGTGAACTGCAACCCGGAGACCGTCTCCACCGACCACGGCGTGAGCGACCGGCTGTACATGGAGCCCGTCACCCTCGACGCGGTGCTCGACATCTGCGCCCAGGAGCGGCCCCACGGGGTGATCGCCCAGTTCGGCGGGCAGACCCCGCTGCGGCTCGCGTCGACGCTCGCCGCCGAGGGCGTGCCGGTGCTGGGCACCTCCCCCGAGGCCATCGACCTCGCCGAGGACCGCGGCCGCTTCGGCGACCTGCTGTCCCGCCTGGGGCTGGAGGCGCCGCCGTGGCGCGTGGCCGCCCGTCCCGAGGACGCCCTGGCGGCGGCGCGGGAGGTGGGGTTCCCCGTCCTGCTGCGCCCCTCGTACGTGCTGGGCGGGCGTGCCATGGCGATCTGCGACGGCCCCGAGGACGTGCGGGAGTACCTGGAGCGGGAGCGGCCCACCGGCGTGGTGCTCGTCGACCGGTTCCTCGAGGGCGCCCTTGAGCTCGACGTGGACGCGCTGTGCGACGGCTCGCGCACCTGGACGGCGGCGGTGATGGAGCACGTGGAGGCCGCCGGGGTCCACTCCGGCGACTCGGCGTGCGTGCTGCCGCCGCAGGACGCCGGCCCCCGGCTGGTGGCCGAGCTGGAGGACCAGACCGCGGCCATCGCCGGCGGCATCGGCGCCGTGGGCCTCGTGAACGTCCAGTTCGCCGTGCAGGACGGCCGGGTGTACGTGCTGGAGGCCAACCCGCGGGCGTCCCGGACGGTGCCGTTCGTCGCGAAGGCCACCGGCGTGCCCCTGGTGCGGCACGCGGTGCGGGTCATGCTCGGCGAGCGCCTCGACGCCCTGGACCTGCCCGACCGGGTCATGCCGCGGCACGTCGCGGTGAAGGAGGCGGTGCTGCCGTTCTCCCGGTTCACCGGCGCGGATTCGGTGCTGGGCCCCGAGATGCGGGCGACCGGCGAGGTGATGGGCGTCGCCGGGAGCTTCCCCGCCGCGTTCGCGAAGGCGCAGCGGGGTGCCGGGGCCGCGATCCCGTCCTCCGGGACCGTCGCGATCTCCACGCGGGACGAGGACAAGCCGCGGGCCGTCGCCCTCGCCGCGCGCCTGGCCCGCGCCGGCCTGTCGCTCATCGCGACCGACGGCACGGCCAGGGCCCTGGAGGCGGCGGGCGTGCCGGTGGACCGGGTGGCGAAGCTCGCCGAGGACGGGGCGGACATCGCCGACCGCGTCGCCGCGGGCGAGGTGGTGATGGTCGTCAACACCCCGAGCGGCCGGGGGGCCCGCAGCGACGGCGCGAAGATCCGCTCCGCCGCCATCCGGGCGGGGGTGCCGTGCATGACCACGATGGAGGCCGCCGAGGCCGCCGCGATGGCCCTCCGCGCGGGTGCTGAGGACGCGACGGAACCGGTGGCGCTCCAGGACCTGGGGGCGACGATCGCGGCCCGTGTGGTGGGTGGGGGAGGGCCCGATGCGCGACGGCCGGCCGGAGGTTAGGGTGCAACAACGCATTCCCCTGAAGGTCGGACCCTGCACCTGAGGGTGAGGGTCGACTCCCCGACGACCGGACACGAGGGTGAGAATTTGACGTTGTCATCAGGCGAGCGGGACCCCTATGCTCGCGACGCCATGGCCACGAGACCCCATTCGCAGGCACCGGAGCGTTCCCTCGACCAGCGCATGGACGCGCTGCGCCGCGCGAACGAGATCCGCAGCCTCCGAGCTCAGCTCAAGCGTGACCTGAAGGACGGCGCCGTCTCGATCACCAAGGTGATCTCCGACCCCCCCGACTACGTGCAGACCGCGAAGGTGTTCGACATCCTCATGGCCGTGCCCAAGTACGGGAAGGTCAAGGCGACCCGCTTCCTCAACCACTGCCGCATCTCGCAGGGCAAGACCATCGGCGGCCTGTCCGAGCGCCAGCGGTCGGAACTCGTCGAGCTGCTGGGGCGCTGATCCCCGAGGTCGGCGCGTCTCCGGTCGCCCGGCACCCACGGGTGATCATCGTCTCCGGCCCCTCGGGGGCCGGGAAGGGGACGCTGATCGAGCGGATCCTGGGGCGCATGCCGCACGTGTGCGTCGCCGTGTCCGCCACCACCCGCGGCATGCGCCCCGGTGAGGTCGACGGCGAGGACTACCACTTCCTCACACGGGATGAATTCGCCCGCCGCGTGGACGCCGGCGACTTCCTGGAGCACGTGACCTACGCCGGGAACCGGTACGGGACGCTCCGGTCCGAGGTGGAGCGCCAGCTCGCCGCCGGGCGATCGGTGGTGCTCGAGATCGAGCTGCGCGGCGCCCGGGCGGTGCGCCAGCGGCTCCCGGAGGCGGTGTCGGTGTTCATCGAGCCCCCGTCGCTGGAGGAGCTCGTGCGCCGGCTGCGGAACCGGAACACCGAGGCCGACGCCGACATCGCGGCGCGCCTCGCCGAGAGCCGCGTCGAGCTGCAGGCCATGGAGGAGTTCGACCACAAGGTGCTGAACGACGACGTGGACGCGGCGAGCGCGGAGCTGGCGCGCATCGTCGATGGGGTGACGCGGGCCGGGGCCTCCTGATGGCGGAGGTCCTGCTGGGCGTGAGCGGCGGCATCGCCGCGTACAAGGCCGTCGACGTGCTGCGGATCCTGCAGCGCCGCGGCCACGCGGTGAGCGTGGTGATGACCCGGAACGCCACGAGGTTCGTGGGCGAGACGACGTTCGCGTCGCTGTCGGGCCGCCCCGTGGGCGTCGACCTGTTCGGCATGCCCCAGGAACCGGGCTACGACCACCTGGACTTCGCCCGGCGCGCGGACGTGATGCTGGTGTGCCCCGCGTCGGCGAACACCCTGGCCCGCATGGCGGCGGGTCTCGGCGACGGGCTGCTGGCCACCTCGTTCCTGGCGTTCGAGGGCCCGGTGGTGGCCGCGCCGGCGATGAACACGAAGATGTGGGAGAACCCGGCGGTCGTCGAGAACCTCGCGACCCTGGCCCGGCGCGGCGTGCACATCGTGCCGCCGGAGTCCGGCCTGCTCGCCGACGGCGACGTCGGCATGGGGCGTCTCGCCGAGCCCGCGGTGATCTGCGACCGCACCGAGGCCGCCCTGGGCGTGTCCACCGAGCTCTCCGGCCGGCGGGTGCTCATCACCGCCGGCGGGACCCGCGAGCCCATCGACGCCGTGCGGTACGTCGGGAACAGCAGCTCCGGGAGGATGGCGTGGGCGATCGCCGACGCCGCGCGGGCCCGGGGCGCCGAGGTCACCGTCATCGCGGCGAACGTGGGCCTGCCGCGCCGCGGCGACGTGACGTACGTGGACGCGCCGACCGCCGCCGGCATGCACGCCGCCTGCCTGGAGGCGTTCCCGCACTGCGACCTGCTGGTGATGGCCGCGGCGGTGGCCGACTACCGGCCCGTGGACGCGGCGGCGGGAAAGCTCGACAAGTCCGCGGCGGCGGCCATGGAGATCCGTCTGGAGCGCACCGAGGACATCCTCACCGACCTCGCGTCGCGGCGGTCGGGGCAGGCCCTGGTGGGGTTCGCGGCGGAGGCCGGCGCGGCTGGGCTGGAGCGCGCCCGCGCCAAGCGGGCCCGCAAGGGCGTGGACATCGTCGTGCACAACGACATCAGCGCCCCGGGCGTGGGCTTCGGCAGCGCGGACAACGCGATCACGATCATCGGCCCCGGGGACGCCGAGACCCACCTGGAGCGCCGCAGCAAGCGGGCGTGCGCGGAGGCGATCCTGGACCGCGCGGGAACACTCCTGCGATGACCCGGTCCCGCCCGCAGGGCGGTCCCGCACCCGCCCCCGATGCCAAACGGGCCCGGGTGCGCTGTGCTGTGGTCATGCGCACCGTGCTCCTCACCGCCGCCGCCCTGGCGGCCGCCGCCGTCCCGGCCGCCGCCGACACCTGGCCGGTGCCCGCCCACGACCCGGCCAACACGTCCCGCAGCTCCGTGGTCTCCGCCCAGCGGGCCGCCCTGGTCGCCGGGTGGCCGCTCACCGGCCTGCCCGGCACCGACCTCCTGGTGGGGCCCGCCGGCCCGGAGCTCCTCACCGGGACCGGCTCGCCGCTGGTCCTCAACGCCAACGGCACCGCGCGGGCGCGCGGGAGCGCGGTGGGCCTCGACGCGATCGGCCCGGACGGCCACCGGTACGCGTTCCGGAACTTCGGCGACCAGGTCGCCGCCTACGGCGCCGGCGGGAACCTGCTGTGGCTCAGCAACCGGCTGGACCTCGGCTCGGAGGCGTCGGAGCGCACGATCGTGCCCGCCCCCGACGGCACCGTGTACGTCACCGGCATCGAGGGCGTCGCCGCCCTGGAGGGCGCGACCGGGGCGCTGCGGTGGGTCGACCCCACCGGCACCGACCAGACCAACGCCCTGGCGGTCGCCCCGGACGGCACCGCCGTGTACGGCCGCACCGGCGGGACCCCGGGAAACGCGATCACGGCGCGTCGCCCCGACGGGTCGCTGCGATGGCAGGTGACCGTCGACGGGCGCATCAACGAGATCGCGATCCACACCGACGGCACCATCGTGGTCTCCCAGGACCGGGCCTCCGCCTCCGGGGGTGCCGCGCTGCGCGCGTTCACCGCCGACGGCGCGCCGCTGTGGAGCGTTCCCACCGGGCTCATCGCCCCGGGCCCGCCGGCCCTCGGCGCCGACGGCACCGCGTACGCCGCCGCCGCCCGGGGGATCCTGCGCAACGACCGCATCGCGAGCACCGACACCCTGCTGGCCGTCGCCCCGGACGGGACGGTGCGCTGGTCCCTGCGGGGCAACTGGACGACCGGCCGCCCCGTGGTGGGCGGGGACGGGCTGGTGTACGCCGGGGGCTCGCCGCTCACCGCCGTCCGGCCCGACGGGACCATCGCCTGGCGGTACCCCGCGCCGCCGGCGCTGGCACCCGTCGCGATCGGCACCGACGGCACGCTGTTCGCGCGCGGCTTCCTCAGCAGCATGTTCGCGTTCGCCGCCCCGGGGAACCCCGCGGCCCTGCCGGTGCAGGCGCCGCCGAGGCGCGGGCTGCTGTCGTCCGCCGGGCTCACGCCGACGTTCTTCCGGTCGGCCGGCGCCGCGTCCCTGTGCACGGGCGTCGCCAGGTGCAGTCCGGCGCGTCCCCTCAACGCCACCATCGCGGTGCGGGTGGCCCGCGAGGCCCTGATCCAGCTGCGCGTGCGGCGGGTGCCGGACGGCCGGCTCGCGGCACGCCTCGACCGCCGCGTGCAGCCCGGCACCACGTGGCTGTCGACGCGCGACCTCGGGGTGGTCCTCCCGCGCGGCCGCGCCGCGCTCGCGCCCGGCCGGTACGTCCTGTCCGTGCGGGCCGCCGCCGGGCGGCTGCGGGCGACGGCCCGGCCCATCCGCTTCACGGTCGTCGCGGGGGCGACCGTGGCGCCCGCGGGCTGACGCCCGCGCTCCGCCGCGGGGCGGTGCGCTGCTACCCTCGCCCCGTGGCATCCACGGATCCGGCATTGTCGCCACCCCCCGAGCTCGTGGCGGCCGGACGGCTCGCGTCCGAGCTCGTCGCCGCCTGCGCGCGCGCCGTCCGCGCCCCGCAGGAGGTGCTCGAGGCGTGCATCGCGTGCCTCCTCGCCGGCGGGCACCTCATGATCGAGGACGCCCCGGGGGTGGGGAAGACGGTCCTGGCGAAGGCCCTCGCCCGCGCGGCCGGGTGCAGCTACGCGCGGGTGCAGTGCACCGCCGACCTGCTGCCCGCCGACGTCACCGGGGTCACCGTGTGGCATCAGGGCGACGGGGAGTTCCGCTTCCACCCCGGCCCGGTGTTCGCGAACCTCGTGCTGGTGGACGAGATCAACCGGGCGTCCCCGAAGACGCAGTCCGCGCTGCTGGAGTGCATGGAGGAGCGGCACGTGACCGTGGACGGCACGACCCGTCCGGTCCCGGAGCCGTTCATGGTGATCGCCACCCAGAACCCCGTGGAGTACGAGGGGACCTTCCCGCTGCCCGAGGCCCAGCTCGACCGCTTCGCCCTGCGGGTGACCCTGGGGTACCCCAGCGCCGCGGACGAGGCCGCGCTCATCCTCGACCTCAGCACCCACGACGCGCTCGACGGCGTGCCCGTCGTCGCCGACGAGCAATCGCTGATCGCCGCCCAGCGGTCCCTCGCCGAGGTCCATGTCGACCCGGCGCTCGCCGACTACGTGGTGGGCCTGGTGCGGGCCACGCGGTCCGACCCGCGCTCCGACCTGGGCGCGAGCCCCCGGGCCGGCCTGTCCCTGCTGCGCGTCGCCCGCGCCCGCGCACTGGTGCAGGGCCGCCCGTACGCGCTGCCGGAGGACGTGAAGTCCATGGCGGGCATGGTGCTCGCGCACCGGCTGCTGCTCACCCCCGACGCGCGCGCCCGCGCCGTCGACCCCGCCGAGGTGGTGGAGGACGCGCTCCGGGCGACGCCCGTCCCCCTTGCCTGACCTCCCGGCGGCCGCCCGCCTCGGCGCCCCGCCGGTGCGCCCGACCGCCCGCGGCGCCGCGCTCCTGGCCGCCGGCATCGCCGCGCTCGTCGCCGCCCGCGGGTTCGGGACCGCCGCGCTCGCGCCCCTGGGCGTGGGCTTCGTGGTGCTGGCCGTCGGGGCGCTCGTGCTCACCGGGTTCGCGTCCCGCGGCGTCACCGCGACCCGCATCCTCCGGCCGCCGCGGCCGCGCGCCGGCGAGCCGGCCGAGGCCACCGTGGCGGTGCGCGGGGGCCGGGGGGCGCTCACCGCGATGCGCCTGCTGGAGTGGGAGGCCGACGCGGGCCTCGCCGCGCTCGGGCCGCAGCGCGCCGTGCGGGCGGGCGACGGGGTCACGCGCATCCTCATCCCCGCGGCCCGGCGCGGCGACCACACGCTCCCGCCGCTGGCCCTGCGCATCGGCGACAGCCTGGGCCTCGCCGTCGCGGTCCGGCGCACCGGCCCGGCAGCCGAGCGGGTGCTGGTGGTCCCCGAGGCCCTGCCCGCCGCCGACACGACCGCCGCCCTCGGCGGGCACCAGCGGGGGCGGCTCAGCCTCGCGGGGGAGGACGTCTCGAGCCTGGAGGGGCTGCGCGAGTACCGCTCGGGGGACCCGTTGTCCCGCGTCCACTGGGGCCAGTCCGCGAAGCGCGGGCGCCTGCACACCAAGGTGTTCCGGCCGGACGACGGCGGCGGCCGCATCGCGACCGTGCTCCTCGACGCATCCGCGCAGGCCGGGGCGTCCGCCGAGGACCGGGAGCTGGCGGTGGTGGCCGCCGCGAGCATCGCCCGGTCGGTCGCGACGGGCGGGGGACGCGCCGTGTCGGTGGGCCTGTGGCTGGGGGACGAGGGCGTGGCGCGCGAGTCGCCGTGGCCGGAGGCGGAGAGCCGGCTGGCCCGCATGCGATTCGCCGCCGCGGCACCGGCCCTGCACGACGTCCTGCACCGCGCCGCCCGGCTGCTGCAGCCCGGCTCCGGGCTCGTGGCCGTCACCTCGGATCCCGACGAGGCGGTCGGGGAGGCGGCGCGGGCGGTGCGCCGCGCCGGCATCGACCTGGTGCTCCTGCTCGCCGGCGTCCGCGCCGCGGCGTTCCCGGCGCCGGCGGGCGTGCCGACGGTGCGCGCCGCGGACCGCGCCACCCTGCAGGCCGTGCTCGCCCCGAGGGGCCGTGCCCGGGCGGTGGCCCGTGCATGACACGGCGCGCCGCGTGGCGGCGGCGGTCCTGCTCACCGTGGTCCTCGGGATCGGCTGGTCCGCGCTGTACGACGCCGACCGGACCGCCCAGCTGGTGATGCTGGCGGTGGTCGCCGGGCTGCCCGCCCTCGGTGACGCCTCACCGCGCTCGCCGCGCGCCGCGGCGGCCGCCGGGACCGTGCTGGCGGTGCTGGTGGTCGGGGCGATGGGCGCGCAGGTGTCGGTGTGGTCGCTCATCGGGTTGTCCGGCGACGCGTGGGGCGCCGTTGCGCGCCTGATCCCGGATGGCATGGTCGCGTCGTCCTCGGCGGCGGTGCCGGCCTCACCGGTGGACGACGCGGCCTTCGTGGGGCTCCTGGACGCGGCGTTCGCCGCGCTGGTGGCGGGCGTCGGATGGCAGCTGGTCGCCCGGCACCGGCCCGGTGCCGCCGTCATCCTCGCCGGCCTCGGCCTCGCCTACCGGTGGACGGTCGAGGCGCCGGAGCAGCCGCTGCTCGCGGGCACCGCCTCGCTCGCCGCCCTCATCGCGGTGCTCGCCCTGGGCGGACGCACCGTGGCGGCACCGCGCCGCGGATGGGGGATGCGCGCCGCGGGCGCGGGCCTCGCGGCGGTGATCGGCGCCGCGCTGCTCGCCCCGGGCGCCGCCACGCAGGACCGCGGCTGGTGGGACTGGCGCACCTGGAGCCTCACCGGCGACAGCCCGGGCGGCACCGGCCTGGACATCCGGCAGACCTACGGGCAGCTGGACTGGCCCGAGAAGCCCCGCGTGGTGATGCGCGTGAGCTCGGCCCGCCGGCTTCCGCTGCGCGCCGCGGTCCTGTCGGACTTCGACGGCAGCGCGTTCACGCAGTCGCTGAACGGCGCGGCGTCCCGGCCGCTGGTGGTCGACAACGGCCGGGTGTTCGTCCAGTCCGACCCCGACGCGTTCCGGGATCCGGTGCGGCAGGACGTCACGTTCGCGTCGCTGCGCAGCACCCTGGTCCTGGCGGGCGGCCTGCCCCTGGTGATCACCGGGACGTTCGGCCGCATCGCGGAGCTGCGGGAGGGCGGCACCGTCCAGGTCGACCCGTCCCTCGGCCCCGGCGCGACCTACAGCGTCTTCGTGTCGGTCGAGGACGCGAGTCCCCGGGACCTCTACGCCCGCGACGTGTACTCGCCCCAGGAGATCCTCGACACCCGGGGGATGACCGCCATCCGGCCGAGCGCCGGGGCGGAGGCGGTGCAGGTCCCGCTGTTCGGCAGTGGCGGGGTGGACCCCGGCGACGACGCCCTCGGCGCGTACGCGGTGGTGCGCCGCGACGCCCGGCGCGTCATCGGCGACGCGGCGTCGCCGTACATCGCGGTGAACCGCATCGAGACGTACCTCCGGGACCCGGCGAACGGGTTCGTCTACGACGAGGCCCCGCCGTTCCCGGTGGACGGCGCCCCGCCCCTGGTGGACTTCCTCGTGAACACGCATCGCGGGTTCTGCCAGCACTTCGCCGGCGCGATGGCCCTGATGCTCCGGTCGGTCGGCATCCCCACGCGGATCGCGGTGGGCTACACGCCCGGCCGCCTGGACCCCGAGACCCGCAGGTACGTGGTCCTCGATCGCGACGCGCACTCCTGGGTGCAGGCGTACCTGCCGGGCGCCGGCTGGGTGGACTTCGACCCCACCCCCGGCCGGGCCGTCGCGAACCGCGCGTCCGTGTCGTCCCGGCGCTACGACCCGCCGCTCGCCGCGGCCGAGCCGCGGCAGCAGGTCACGCCGGAGCCCGTCGACCCGCTTCCCGACGACGGCGAGCAGACCCCGGCCACCCCGCGTCCCGAGCCACAGCCCACGACGCAGCCCGCCCCGACGGACCCCGCGGCGACGGGCGGCCGCGCCGTCGACCCGTGGGCCGTCACCGGCGGCGGCGTCGTGGTCCTCCTGCTCCTGCCCGGCGCCGTCCGCGGCGTGCGCCGCCTGCGGCTGCGGCACACCGGCGACGAACGGGCACGCGTGCTCGGCGCGGTGCGCGACCTCGAGGCGACGTTGCGCCGCACCGGGATCGCCCCGCCGGAGGACGGCGACCCGCGCGAACGGGCGGCGTGGCTGCGCCGCAACGTCGGCCTCGACGCCACCCGCCTGTACGTGATGGCGGAGGCCGCCCGGTACGCGCCGTCCCAGCCGGCCCCGGGGACCGCCCGGGAGGCGTGGAGGCAGTCCACCCGGCTTCGCCGCGAGGGGCGCACCCGCGCCCGGTGGCCCAGGCGCCTCGCCGCGTACATGGGCGTTCGTCCGCCGGACGGGAGTACGCTCACCACATGAGTGGTTTCGAGGCGTACGAGGCGTACACGAACGGCAGCGAGCTCCTGCGGATGCGCGAGTACCGGCAGGCGGCGATCGCCCTGGAGCGCGCGAAGGCCCTGGAGCCCGCGAAGGCATCCATCCGCGAGGCCCTCGGCCGGGCGTACCTGTCGTGCCGCGCCTACGCCCAGGCCCGTGACGAGTTCCAGGCCGCCGTCGACATGCACCCCACCGACGGCTACGCCCACTACGGCCTCGCCAGGTCCTTCGACCGCCTCGGCGAGCGCATCCTCGCCAAGCGTCACTACCGCCTGGCGAAGTGCTTCGGAACCGATTTGGAGTAGGGCGTCACTCCACCGTCGGCGGGCTCAGGGACACGCCGTCGGGGATGTCGAAGCCCGTGCGCACCAGCGGCTCGTAGACCTCGTCGACGGTGGCGACCAGCAGCCCCAGGAGGGCGTCCAGTCCGTCGTCCTCCAGGGTCCGGGCGTCGGCGTGGGCGACGGCGAACACGTCGCCGTGGTCGTCCACCGCGAACCGCCACCATGGCGTGTCGAGGTTCCGCCGCAGCAGCCGGAACTGCACGGCCTCGGCGTGCCGGTCCGGGCGGCGCATCACGAAGGCGGTGAGGGATGCGGTGCGCTCGTTGCCGCGGATGAGCACGCCGATGCCGCCGCGGGCCTGCGACGGCAGGGCGACGTGCACGGTGCGGGCGTCCACCCGGTCCGGCTCGAGGCCCGCGTCGGCGAGGATGCCCTGGATGCGGTCGGTGAGCTCCATCGCCGGATCGTACCCGCGTCCCCCGCGTGAGAGGCTGCCCGCCGTGCGGGTCGTGCTGCAGCGGGTGAGCGAGGCGTCGGTCCTGGTGGACGGGGCGGTGACGGGGGAGATCGGCACCGGCCTGCTGGCACTGGTGGGCGTGGCGGACGGCGACGACGCGGAGACCGCCCGCCGGCTGGCGGCGAAGACCGTTGCGCTGCGGCTGTTCCCGCGCGGCGACCGGGCCTTCGACGCGACGGTCGCCGAGGCCGGCGGCGCCGTGCTGTGCGTGAGCCAGTTCACGCTCCTGGGGGACGTGCGGCGCGGGAACCGCCCGTCGTGGTCCGCGGCCGCCGGCCCGGAGGCCGCCGCGCCGCTGGTGGAGGCGTACGCCGCGGCCGTCGCGGCAGCCGGGGTGCCCGTCGCGAACGGGGTGTTCGGGGCGCACATGGAGGTGCGGCTGGTGAACGACGGACCCGTCACATTGGTGCTGGACAGCGGGGACCTGGCCCGGTCACGGCGGGGATCGGCCGACTGATTCCCTCCCCACCGAGTGCTATCGTCGGGACACCGCTTTGACACGAAGTCGTTGGGACGTCGGGAGAGTGGGCTGGTCGGCCCACTCTTTTCGTTTCGGCGAAGGGATCGCACCGAGGGAGGAAGGGGGTGGCAGTGGACGTCCGCGAAGCGCTGGAGCGCGAGGTGGAGACGTGCCTTGCCGCATCCCTCCCCGATGTGGACCTGCTGGAGCTCACGGTCATCGGCCGCGGCGACTCCGCGACGGTGCGGGCCGTGGTGGACCACCCCGAGGGCGTGGACCACGGCGTCTGCGAGCGCGTGACGCGCGCGATGCAGGCGGTGGGCATCGGTGACCGGTACGGCATCGAGGTGTGGTCGCCGGGCCCGGAGCCCCCGCTCCGGACGCCCGAGCACTTCCGCCGGGCGGTGGGTCACCGGGTGGCGCTGCGCGTCACCGAGGGGGAGCGTGCCCGCTCCCGGGAGGGCCTGCTGAGCGGGGTCGGCGAGGAGCACGTCAGCATCACCACCCCCTCGGGGGTGCTAGACATCCCGTTCGGCGCGATCCGGCGTGCGCGCGACCTGGACGGAGGGGACCGGTGGTAGGCACCGCTCGACGGACGGCGGAGGCCCGCCCGCGCCGGCGAGGCGCCCAGACGAGGAGCTGCAGTTGAACCGCGAAATCATCGAGGCGATCAAGCAGATCGAGCGCGAGAAGGGCATCGACTCCGAGACCCTGCTCATCGCGCTCGAGGACGCGCTGCTCGCGGCGTACAAGAAGACCCCGGAGGCGTCCGAGCACGCCAAGGTCGAGATCGACCGCGACAGCGGCGCGATGCGGGTCTTCCAGCTCATCATCGAGGAGGACGACGAGCTGCGGACCCTCCCGCAGGAGGAGCCCGTCATCCCCGAGGGCGTCGACCCCGAGGAGTTCGAGCCGCCGGAGCCCGAGATCGACTGGGACGCGTACGCCGACGAGGAGATCGAGGTCATCGACGTGACCTCCGACAACTTCTTCGGGCGCATCGCCGCGCAGACCGCCAAGCAGGTGATCCTGCAGCGGATCCGCGAGGCTGAGCGGGAGATGATGTACGAGGAGTACGTGGACCGGGTCGGCGACGTCGTCACCGGCATCGTCCAGCAGTCCGACCACCGCTACACGCTGGTGGACCTGGGCCGCGTGGAGGCCCTGCTGCCCGAGAGCGAGCAGGTCGGCGGCGAGCGGTACGACCACGGCTCCCGCATCAAGGCGGTCATCACCGAGGTCCGGAGCTCCGCGAAGGGCCCGCAGGTCATCGTGTCGCGGCGCAACGACCAGCTGGTGAAGGAGCTGTTCAAGCTCGAGGTCCCGGAGATGGCGGACGGCCTCGTCGAGATCCGGAACGTCGCCCGCGAGCCCGGCTGGCGGTCGAAGATCGCGGTGGTCTCGCACGTCCAGGGGGTGGACCCGGTGGGCGCCTGCGTGGGCCCGCGCGGCTCCCGCGTGCGGATGGTGGTGAGCGAGCTCCGCGGCGAGAAGATCGACATCATCCCGTTCAACGACGAGCCGGCCCGGTACATCGCGAAGGCGCTGTCGCCCGCCCGCGTCCGCGAGGTGCTGGTGGACGACGAGAACCGGCAGGCCACCGTGATCGTGCCGGACGACCAGCTGTCGCTGGCGATCGGCCGGGAGGGCATGAACGCCCGCCTCGCCGCCCGCCTCACCGGCTGGCGCATCGACATCAAGAACGAGTCCACGTTCGCGAGCGAGGACTCCGACGGCTTCGAGGACGACCAGGTGGGCGGCATGGCCCGCTGCGCCGCGGTCCTCCGCAACGGCCGCCGGTGCCCGAACGCCGCGGAGGCCGGCACCCGGTTCTGCGCGATCCCGGGGCATGCCAAGCTCGCCCAGCTGGAGACCGAGCTCGGCCGCGCGATGTCTCCGGAGGAGGTCCAGGAGGCCGTCACCCCGAAGGGCTACGCCCGCATCTCGGAGGACGCGGGCCTGGCCGGCGCGGCGGCGTCGAGCGAGTCGGAGGGGAGCTAGCACGGGGGAACGCGGGCACACGCCGGTCCGCCGGTGCGTCGCGTGCATGCGGCGCGCCCCGAAGGCCGACCTGCGACGATTCGTCGCGGAGGAGCGAGACGGGGTACGGTGGCTCCGGCATGATCCCGAGGGGCGCGCGCCGGGCCGGGGCGCCTACGTGTGCGCCTCAGAGGAATGTTTCGAGCGCGCGATCGCGCGGCGGGCCTTCGGGCGCGCACTGAGGATCGCGGGCGCACAACTGCAGGTCGACCGGGAGACCGTCGCCGGCTCGGCGGCGTAGTCTCCCGAAGGAGAACGATGGGGAAGAAGCGGGTCTACGAGATCGCGAAGGACGAGGGGCTTCCCAGCTCGCTGGTGCTGCAGCGCCTGCAGCGGGGCGGGATGGCCGTCAAGACCGCGTCGAGCACCGTCGACGTGGACTGGGCCCTGCACGCCCTGAACCCCAAGCGGTACCCGCGTCCCGCCGGCGAGATGCCGGAGGTCGAGGAACGGCCCACGCGGCAGAAGGCGAAGGCGCCGGAGCCCGTGGAGGAGATCGAGGTCCCCGCCGAGCCGGCCCCGCCGCGCCCCACCCGCCCGCGTCCCCGGCCGCGTCCCCGCGTGCCCGGCCAGCCCGAGCCCGCGACCGAGGCGCAGCAGGCGCCGCCCGCACCCGAGCCCGTGCCCGCGCAGCCGGAACCCGCCGCGGAGCCCGCCCCCGCCCCCGTGGCGGAGGCCCCCGCCGCCGAGCCCGTGCGCGCCGCCGCGGAGGCGGAGGCCGACGCCCCGGCCCCCGAGCCCGTGGCCGAGCCCGCGGTGATGCCCGAGCTGCCCCAGTTCCAGCAGTCGCGCGCCGCGTCGCGCGCCCCCGAGCCGAAGCCGGAGCCCGCCGCCGAGGCGCCCGCCCCGCAGCCGGAGGCCCCGGCGGAGGCCGAGGCACCGGCCGCGCCCGAGGCATCCGCCGCGCCCCCGGCGCAGGAGGCCCCGAAGGCCAAGGCGCCGCAGGACCAACCGCCCCGCAAGCAGGAGCCCCAGTCGCAGAAGCCCCAGAAGCCCCAGTCCCAGCGCCCGCAGTCGCGGCAGCCGCAGCAGCCCGAGCGGCCGCAGCCCGACACCTCGCGCCCCCAGCCCGACATGCGCGGCGCCGGCGCCCCCGTGGGGCGTGGCCGTCCCGGCGGTCCGGGCGGACGCCCGGGCGGTCCGGGCGGACGCCCGGGCGGTCCCGGCGGGCCGGGCGGTCCCGGTGGCCCCGGCGGTCGGCGCGGCCGTCCCCGCCGGGTGGTCATCGACGCCCAGGCGGGTCGGCGTGGTGGCGGTGGCGGTGGCGGCGGCGGCGGGCGTGGCCCGCGCGGCGGCGGGCGCGGACAGGGTGACCGCGACGGCGCGGCGTCCACCGCGACGGTCGACACCTCCCCGGTGGAGATCGCCTCGGGCGCGACCGTGAAGGACGTCGCCGAGGCGCTGTCGATCTCCTCCGCGCAGATCATCAAGGTCATGATGGGGCTGGGCGAGCTCGTCACGCTCACGCAGTCCCTCTCCGACGAGGCCATCGAGCTGCTCGCCGAGGAGCTGGACCGCAAGGTCACGATCGTGCACGCCGAGGACGAGGCCGACGCCGAGACCTTCGAGGACGCCCCGGAGGACCTGGTCGCCCGCGCCCCGGTCGTCACGATCATGGGCCACGTCGACCACGGCAAGACCTCACTGCTGGACGCCATCCGCACCACCGAGGTGGCCGCGGGCGAGGCCGGCGGCATCACCCAGCACATCGGCGCGTACCAGGTGCACCACGGCGACCGTGAGATCACGTTCCTCGACACCCCGGGCCACGAGGCGTTCACCGCCATGCGCGCCCGCGGCGCGAAGATCACCGACGTCGCGGTCATCGTGGTGGCCGCAGACGACGGCGTCATGCCGCAGACCCTGGAGGCCATCGACCACGCCCGCGCGGCGGAGGTGCCGTTCCTGGTCGCCGTGAACAAGATCGACAAGGCGGGCGCCAACCCGGACCGCGTGCGTCAGGAGCTCTCCCAGCGCGAGGTCATCCCGGCGGAGTGGGGCGGCACGCACGAGTTCGTGAACGTGTCGGCCCTCGACGGCACGGGCCTGGAGTCCCTGCTCGAGACCGTCCTGCTGGTCGCCGACGCCGACGCCGAGCCGAAGGGCAACCCCAACGCCCCGGCGTCCGGCACCGTCATCGAGTCCCGCCTGGACGCCGGCCGCGGCCCGGTGTGCACCCTGCTGGTGCAGCGCGGCACGCTGCGCGTGGGTGACGTGATCATCGCCGGCGAGCACTACGGCCGCGTCCGCGCGATGAACGACTTCAACGGCGAGCCCGTCACGGAGGCCACCCCGTCGGAGCCCGCCGAGATCCTCGGCCTGTCCGGCGTGCCGGACGCCGGCGACAAGTTCCGGATCGTCGACAACGAGCGGACCGCCCGCCAGATGGCGTCGGAGCGCAGCCAGCGGCTCCGCGCCGAGGAGCTGGCGAACCGCCGTCCGCCGGTGTCCCTGGACGACCTGTTCGCCCGCATCAAGGAGGGCGGCCTCAAGGAGCTCAACATCATCGTCAAGGGCGATGTGCAGGGCTCGGTGGGGGCGCTCGTGGACGCGCTGAACAAGGTCGAGCAGACCGAGGTGCGCCTGAACATCATCCACACCGGCGTGGGCGCGATCACCGAGAGCGACGTGAACCTGGCGTCGGCCTCGGAGGCCATCATCATCGGCTTCAACGTCCGGCCCCGGCCGGAGGCCAAGCTGCTGGGCGAGCGCGAGGGCGTCGACATCCGCACGTACCGGGTCATCTACCGCGCCATCGAGGACGTCCGCGACGCCCTCGTCGGCCTGCTGGAGCCCGACATCGTGGAGGACGTCATCGGCCAGGCGGAGGTGCGGGCCACGTTCCGGTCGAGCCGCCTCGGCACGATCGCGGGCTGCTACGTCACCGACGGCGTCATCCGGCGGTCGGCGCAGGCCCGCCTCCTGCGCGACGGCACGGTGGTGCACGAGGGCCGCATCGGCTCCCTGCGGCGCGTCAACGACGACGTCCGCGAGGTGGTCCAGGGCTTCGAGTGCGGCATCCTGCTCGAGGACTACAACGACGTGAAGGACGGGGACACCATCGAGGTGTTCGAGCTCCGCGAGGTCGCGCGCACCGCGCAGGCTCCGGCGGCCGGCGCCGCCGAGTAGCGTGACCCGATGGGAAGCGGCTACGTGGGCGCCGTCAGCGCGGACCTGCACCTGCCGCACGGCGGGTCGCTGAAGGACAAGCGCCGTGAGCTGCGCCGGCTGAAGCACCGGCTGGCGCAGCGCCACGGGTGCGCCGTGTCCGAGGTCGACCACCACGACCTGTGGCAGCGCGCGCGGGTCACGGTCGCGATCGTGGGCCGCGACGCCGCCGAGGTGGGCGCCCAGGTGGAGGCCGTGAGCCGCACCCTGCACGCCGACGAGGCGTTCGAGGTGCTGGAGGAGTCCCGGGAGGTGCGCGCCGTCGAGGCGGAGCCCACGTTCCTGGACTGGGGGTCCGGGTGACCCCGCCGCGGGGCAACCGCCAGCGGCGTGGCGGCGAGGTCATCAAGGAGGCGATCACCGAGGCCCTGGCCCGTGACGTCTCCGACCCGCGGCTGGGGTTCGTCACGATCACCGGCGTGGACGCGTCCCCGGACTTCGCGGCCGCCACCGTGTTCGTCACCGCGCTCACCCGGGCGCAGCGCGAGCCGAGCCTGAAGGCCCTGGAGTCGGCCCGCGGCCTGCTGCAGCGCAGGGTCGGCCAGGCCCTGCAGACCCGCCAGACCCCGCACCTGGAGTTCGTCTACGACGACACCGAGGAGCGCGCCCGCCGCATCGAGCGGCTCATCGACGAGATCGCCCCGCACGACGACACGGAGACCGCATGACCGAGGAGCGCAACGGCCATCCCATCCCGGGCGGGGCGCGCGACGCGACCCCGGCGGAGGTGGCCCGCACGCTGCTCGACGCCGACGGCGGCCTGGTCATCGCCGCGCACCGCAACCCCGACGGCGACGCCCTGGGGTCGATGCTGGGCCTGGGCCGCGCGATGCGCGCCGCCGGCAGGGACGTGGTGCTCGCCCACCCCGACGCCGACCCGGTGCCGCCGGAGCTCGCGTTCATGCTCCGCGACGGCGAGTCGATCGCCCGGCACCTGCCCGCCGACGCCGCGGACCGGGTGCTCGTCGCCGTGGACTGCGCCACCGCGATGCGCCTGTGGCACGACCGCGCCCCCCAGGACGGCGTCCGGATGGTCGTGAACATCGACCACCACCACGACAACACCCGCTACGGGCACGTGAACCTGGTGGAGCCCGGCGCGTCGAGCTGCGCGGAGGTGCTGGTGCACGTGCTGGAGGCGGCCGGCCTGCCGATCACCGCCGACGTCGCCGAGCCGCTGTACGTGGGGCTCATCACCGACACCGGGCGGTTCTGCTACTCCAACACCGGCCCGGAGGCCCACCGCGTGGCGGGGCTGCTCATCCGGGCGGGGGCGGACCCCGCGGAGCTGGGGCGCCTGCTGTACGAGGAGCAGCCCCCGGAGCGCCTGTTGCTGCTGGGACGCGCGATGCAGCACGCGCGGCTGCTGTGCGACGGGCGGCTCATGCTCGCGGCCCTCGGCCCCGAGGACTACGCCGCCGCCGGCGGGGACGACACCGAGGGGATCGTGGAGGCCATGCGATCGGTGCGCGGCGTGAGCGTCGCGGGGCTCACCCGGCGCGTCGCGCCCGGGGCGTGGCGGGTGTCGCTGCGCACCGACAGCCCCCGCCTGGACGTGTCGGCGATCGCCCGCGAGGAGGGCGGCGGGGGGCACCGGGCCGCCGCCGGGTTCAGCACCGCGCGACCCCCGGAGGACCTGTTCCCGTGGGTGGAGTCGCGGGTGCGGGCCCAGCTCGATGCCGCCTGACGCACGCGAGGCACCGCGCGCCTGGCTGGTCGACAAGCCCGCCGGCCCCACCTCCCACGACGTGGTCGCACAGGTGCGCCGCATGCTGCCCCGCAGGACCAAGGTGGGGCACGCCGGCACGCTCGACCCGTTCGCGACGGGGCTGCTGGTGGTGCTCGCCGGGCGGGCGACGCGGCTCGCCCGCCTGCTGTCGGACCGCCCCAAGCGGTATCGCGCCACCGTGCGGCTGGGGTATCGCTCGGCCACCGGCGACCCGGAGGGCCCCATCACCCCCGGCGGGCCCGTGCCGCCGATGCGGGACGTGGAGCGCGTGGTGGCCGGCATGACGGGGGAGCAGCTGCAGCGCGTCCCCGCCCACGCCGCGGTGCGGGTGGACGGCGAGCGCCTGTACGCGAGGGCCCGCCGCGGCGAGGAGGTGGAGCGCCCGGAGCGCCGCATCGTCGTGTATGACCTGCGGTTGGCAGACGCCGACCGGGAGGCGGGGGACATCGTCATCGACACCCACGTGAGCAAGGGCACCTACGTGCGCCAGCTCGCGGCGGACATCGGCGACACGCTGGGCTGCGGCGGGTACTGCCTGGAGCTGCGCCGCACCGGGGTGGGCGACCTGGCGGTGGACGACGCCGTCCCGCCCGCGGCGGTCGACCCCGGCGGGGGCATCCCGCTGCTGGAGCTCCTGGCCCACATGCCGGTGCGCGAGCTCACGCCCGGGGAACTCGGCGACGTCCTCCACGGCCGGCCGGTCCCCGGGGACGGGGTCGGGGAGGTGGTCCTCGCCGCGGCCGGGGAGGTGGCGGCGGTGGCCCGCGCCGGGGACGGGATGCTGCGCCCGTCGATCGTGCTGCGCGATCCGGCGGGGGCGGCGACGGGGTGAAGACGTACCGCTCCATGGGCGAGCTGCCGCTGGGGGGCGGCAGGCGCGCCGTCGCCATCGGGACGTTCGACGGCGTCCACATCGGCCACCGGGCCGTGATCGGCCGGGCCGTGGAGCTGGGACGCGAACGGGGGATCTCCTCCATGGCGATCACGTTCGAGCCGCACCCCATCGCCGTGCTCCGCCCGGAGCTCCGGCCCACGGTGCTCACCGGGCTGCGGCTCAAGTCCGCCCTGATCGCCGAGACCGGCGTGGACGAGCTGCTGATCCTGCCCTTCACCAGGGCGTTCTCACGGATCCGCGCGGACCGCTTCGTGGACATGCTGGGCTCCCCGCCGGTGGGCGCGGAGGTGGTGGTCGTGGGGGCGAACTTCCGGTTCGGCCACGGCGGCCTGGGCACCGCGGAGGGCATGCGCGCCTACGGCCGCGGCAGGGGGCTCACCGTGGAGGTCCCCGAGCTGGTGGGCACCCCCGACGGCAAGCCGGCGAGCTCGACCCGCGTGCGCCGCCTCATCGCCGAGGGCCGCATCGCGGAGGTCACGACGCTGCTGGGCCGCCCGCACCAGCTGGAGGGCATCGTGGTGCACGGCGACCAGCGGGGGCGGGCGCTGGGCCTGCCCACCGCGAACCTGGAGCCCGGCGAGCATGCCGCGGTGCCCGGCCGCGGCGTCTACGCGTGCCGGGCCCGCATCGCCGGGCGCATCTGCCCGTCCGCGGTGAACGTGGGCTTCGCCCCGACGTTCCGGGAGGCCGGTGACCGCCCGCCGCTGCGCGTCGAGGCGTTCCTGCTGGACTGGGACGGCCCCGAGGACCTGTACGGGCTGGAGTTGCGGCTCGAGTTCCTCGCGCGCCTGCGCGACGAGCGCCGGTTCGACCGCCCGGAGGCCCTGGTCGCTCAGATCCACGAGGACATCGCACGCACCCGGGAGATCGCCGCGTGACCGCCCCGCGGGCGGGATGCGTGCTATCGACGCCCACTCTGCGCGGGTCACACCACCGATCGCCCGATGTCCGTGCCGCGGGACGCCGTCCCGCCGGCGCCGTCGGCGACCCCGGGACCCGTGGCACCACCGTCGTACACGACCCGGGGCGGTCCAACCGCTGCCCCGTGGCCGATCCAGGAGCACGAGCATGCTGAGCAAGGACCAGAAGACCGAGATCATCGGCACCCACCGGCGTCACGACACCGACACCGGCTCACCGCATGTGCAGATCGCGATGCTCACGCAGCGCATCAACGACCTCACCGAGCACCTGCGGAGCAACCAGAAGGACCACCACTCGCGGCGCGGCCTCCTGAAGATGGTCGGTCGCCGCCGCCGGCTGCTGAACTACCTGCAGCGGACCGACCTCGAGGGGTACCGCGCGCTCGTGCAGCAGCTCGGGCTCCGCAGGTGACCCACGCGCACGGGCGCGGAGTGGATGGCGTCGACGCGGAGCGGATGCGCCGGCGCTGAAGGACGAGGAACGAGTCGACGGGACGGCGACCCGCGCCGTCCCCTTGGATGAGCCGTGCAACGGAACGAGCCGGCACGGCGGAGACGAGGATGAAGATGGACGTTGTGCTTGTGAAGGCGGACGTGGGGGACACCCCGGTCACGTTCGAGACGGGGAAGCTCGCGAAGCAGGCGAACGGGGCCGTCGTGGTCCGCAGCGGGGACAACATGGTCCTCGTGACGGCCGTCGGGGCCCGTGAGGCGCGCGAGGGGGCGGACTTCTTCCCGCTCACCGTCGACGTCGAGGAGCGGATGTACGCCGCGGGCAAGCTGCCCGGCGGGTTCATCAAGCGAGAGAGCCGGCCGAGCGACCGGGCCACGCTCACCGCGCGCATGACCGACCGGCCGATCCGGCCGCTGTGGCCCAAGGGCTACCGCAACGAGACCCAGGTCATCGCGACGGTCCTGTCCGTCGACCAGGTCAACGCGTTCGACGTGCTGTGCATCAACGGCGCGTCCGCGGCACTCACCATCTCCGACCTCCCGTTCCAGGGCCCGGTCGGCGCGGTGCGCATCGGCCTCATCGGGGACGACTTCATCATCAACCCCACCCTCCAGGAGCTCGCCGAGAGCGACCTGGACCTGGTGGTCGCCGGCACCGCCGAGGCGATCTCCATGGTCGAGGCCGGGGCGAAGGAGGTGGACGAGGAGAGCCTGCTGGAGGCCCTCGCCATCGCCCACGACGAGATCAAGAAGCTCTGCGCCGCCCAGAACGAGCTGCGCGAGAAGGCCGGGAAGCCCAAGTGGGACGTCGCGCCCGTGGGCGTCGACCCCGACATGCTCGAGAAGGTCCGCGCCGCCATCCTGAAGGAGCTGGAGGAGGCGACGCTGGAGCAGGGCAAGCTGGAGCGCCGCGACAAGGTGTCCGACGCCCGCGCCCAGGCCGCCGCGAAGGTGCTCGGCGACGAGCCGGCCCTCGAGGAGAAGGCGTCCTTCAACCGGGCGTTCGACTCCCTGCAGAAGCAGATCATCCGGAAGCGCATCGCCGTCGACAAGCACCGCCCCGACGGCCGCAAGAGCGACGAGATCCGGCCGATCACCGCGGAGGCCGGCGTCGCGCCGCGCACCCACGGCTCCGGCCTGTTCACGCGCGGCGAGACCCAGGTGATGAGCCTGCTGGCCCTGGGCACCCTCAAGGACGCACAGCGGATCGACGGCATCGGCATCGAGACCACCAAGCGGTACATCCACCACTACAACTTCCCGCCGTACTCGGTCGGGGAGACCGGGTTCATGCGCGGCCCCAAGCGCCGCGACATCGGCCACGGCGCGCTCGCCGAGCGGGCCCTGCTGCCGATGATCCCGGACGAGGTGACGTTCCCGTACACGCTGCGGATCGTGTCCGAGACCCTGGAGAGCAACGGCTCGTCCTCGATGGCGTCCGTGTGCGGCAGCACCCTGGCGCTGCTGGACGCCGGCGTGCCGATCACCCGCCCGGTGGCGGGCATCGCGATGGGCCTCATCAAGGAGGGTGACGACCACATCATCCTCACCGACATCCAGGGCGACGAGGACCACCTCGGCGACATGGACTTCAAGGTCGCCGGCACCGCCGAGGGCGTCACCGCGCTGCAGATGGACATCAAGATCAGCGGCGTTACGCACCAGATCATGAAGGAGGCCCTCGAGCAGGCCCTGAAGGCCCGCCTCCACATCCTGGACATCATGTCCAAGGAGATCGCCGAGCCCCGCTCCGAGCTGTCGGACTGGGCGCCCCGCATCACCGCGATCAAGATCGACCCGGACCGCATCGGCACCGTCATCGGCAAGGGCGGCGAGACGATCCGCGGCCTGGAGGCCGAGTACGAGGTGGAGATCTCCATCGAGGACGACGGCACCGTGAACGTCTACGGCGTCGAGGGCCTCAAGGCCGACGCGTGCGTCGAGGCGATCCGCGCGATGACCAAGGACGTCGAGGTCGGCGACACGTTCACCGGCGCGAAGGTCGTGAAGACCACCACGTTCGGCGCGTTCGTGGAGCTCACCAAGGGCGTCGACGGCCTCCTGCACATCTCCAACCTGGCCCCGGGCCGGGTGGACAAGGTGGAGGACGTCATCAACCGCGGCGACACCGTGGACGTCACGGTGGTCGAGGTGGACAAGGCCCGCGGCCGCATCGGCCTGCGGATCGTCGGCATGGAGGACGTCGCGCCGGCCGAGGTCGGCGCCGGCGACGGCCTCGACACCGGCGAGGGCGACGGCGACCGGCCGCCCCGCCGGCGGCGGCGCCGCCTGACCGCCGAGGACTGACGCGCATGGGCACCTCCGACCGGCCCCGCGTGGGCGTGACGAACTCGGGGCTCCGGGTCGTCAGCGAGTCCATGGCGGGCGTCCGGTCGGTCGCCCTCGGCGTCTGGATCGGCGTCGGCTCACGGTTCGAGACCCCCGCCCAGGCGGGGGTCTCGCACTTCCTGGAGCACCTGCTGTTCAAGGGGACCCCGGCGCACTCCGCGGAGGAGATCGCGCAGATCTTCGACGGCCTGGGCGGCGAGGTGAACGCCGCGACGGGGCGGGACTACACCGTGGTGTACATGCGGGTCCTCGACGAGCTCGTGGAGCGCGCGTACCCGGTGATGACCGACATGCTCTGCCGGCCGGGGTTCTACGACCTCGACCAGGAGCGCGAGGTCGTCCTCGAGGAGATCGCGATGTACGAGGACGACCCGCAGGACACCGTGCACGACATCCTCACCGCCGCGATCTACCCGGGGCAGGCGCTGGGACGGCCGGTGATCGGCACGGCGGAGGTCATCGGGTCGGTGCCGAAGGACGGCATCGACGCGTACCACAAGCACCACTACCGGGCGCCGAACATGGTGGTCTCGGCAGCCGGCAACATCACCCACGACGAGCTCCTGGAGCTGTCGGACCGGCTCATGGGCGGGATCGGCGCCGGCGGGGATCCCGCGGCGTTCGAGGCGGCGAGCCCCGGCGCGCCGGGCGTCGTCATCAAGGAGAAGCCCACCGAGCAGGTGCACCTGTGCATCGGCGGGCCCGGGCTGTCGCGGTCCGACCCGCGCCGGCACGCGCAGTCGGTGCTCGACACGCTGCTGGGCGGCCTCATGAGCTCCCGCCTGTTCCAGGAGGTGCGCGAGAAGCGCGGCCTGGCGTACTCGGTGGGCAGCTACGCGGTGGGGTACGCCGACGCCGGGCAGGTGGCCGTGCACCTGGGCACCCGCGGCGACAACCTCGGCACGTCGTGCGAGGTCATCGGGAACGAGCTCCGCAAGCTCGGCGACGAGCCGGTGCCGGCGGAGGAGCTGCGACGCGCCAAGGACCACCTCAAGGGACGCCTGGTGCTGTCCACCGAGAGCCCCGGATCGCGGATGAACCGCATCGGACGGGCCCTCGTCACCGACACCGAGCTCCTCACAATCGACGAGATCATCGGCCGGGTGGAGGCCGTCACGGCCGAGGACATCCTGGCGCTCGCGCGGGAGTTCTGGCAGCCGGAGTCGTTCTCGGTGGCGGCCATCGGGCCGGACGAGGCCGAGATCCGGCGCGGCCTGGAGCGCCTCACCGCCTGACCGCCCGCCGCGCCCCCGCGCGGCTCACCGCGTCCGCACGGCATGCGACGCTGACACCATGGCCGAGGCGCTGAAGGACCGGTTCGGGCCCGATGTCGCGGAGTGGGTCGCGGACCGGATCGGCGAGGCCGAACCGGGGTTCCCGCGCGCCCGGTTCCTGGCCGCGGCCCTCGACGGCTTCGACGCCCTGGAGCTCACGGCCCGGTCGCGCGCGATCGCGGACGCCCTGTGGGAGCACCTGCCGGGCGGGTTCCCCGAGGCGGCGCGCATCGTCACGGCGGCCCTCGGCCCCGCGATCGCCGGCGACACCGTGGAGGGCGAGGGCATGGAGTCCTTCCGGTACCTCCCGTACGTCCAGCTGGTCGCGGCCCACGGCGTGGGGCACTTCGAGGAGGCGATGGACCTCCAGCACGCCCTCACGCGGCGGTTCACCGCGGAGTTCAGCATCCGGGCGTTCATCGAGGCCGACCAGGCCCGCACCCTCGCGCGCCTCGCCGAGTGGACGCGTGACCCCTCGCCCCACGTGCGGCGGCTGGTGAGCGAGGGCACCCGGCCGCGGCTGCCGTGGGCGCCGCGCCTGCGGCGGTTCGTGGAGGACCCCTCGCCGGTGCTGCCGCTGCTGGAGGCGCTGCGCGACGACCCGGCGCCGTACGTGCGGCGCTCGGTGGCGAACAACCTCAACGACATCTCCAAGGACCATCCGGAGGTGACGCTCGCGGTGTGCCGGACGTGGCTGGAGGACGCCCCGCCCGGTCGCCGGGGCATGGTGCGCCACGCGCTGCGCACCCTCACGCGCGCCGGGCACCCGGAGGCGATCGCCCTGCTGGGGTTCGGGGGCGACGGCATGCGGGTCACGGACCTGGTCGCGGACCCCCCGGACCCGCGCATCGGCGGGTCCGTGCGGGTGACCTGCACGGTCCGCAACGACGGCGCGGTGACGGCGACGGCGCTGGTGCACCTGCGGGTCGCCTTCGTCAAGGCCCGCGGCACGGGCCGCAAGACCTTCCTGATGGGGGAGCGGGTCATCCCGCCCGGGGCGGCCGCCGCGATGCGAACCACGGTGTCGCTGCGGCAGCACACGACCCGCACCCACCGGCCCGGCGACCACGGCCTCGAGATCCTGGTGAACGGCACGCCGGGCGCGCAGGGCGGCTTCACGCTGCGGCCGTGACCGGGCCGCCTCGATGGTAGCCTCCGCCCCCGTGATCAGAGTCCTCGTCGCAGGCGCCGCCGGCCGCATGGGTGCGACCGTGGTGGGCGCCGTCACCGCAGCCGAGGGCATGGAGGTGGCCGCGCGGGTCGATCCCGCGCTCCCCGCCGGCCCCGGCGTGTTCCCCGACGTCCCCGCGGCGCTCGCCGCCGGCGGCGTGGACGTCGCCGTCGACTTCACCCAGCCCGCGGTGGTGTTCCCGAACACGCTGGCCTACCTGGCCGCCGGGGTGCACGCCGTGATCGGCACCACGGGCCTCACGGACGCCCAGGTCGCGGAGCTCCGGGCCCAGGCCGACGCCGGCACCGCGAACGCGCTCATCGCGCCGAACTTCGCCGTGGGCGCCGTGCTGCTCATGCGGTTCGCCGCCGAGGCGTCCCGCCACATGCCCAAGGCCGAGATCATCGAGCTGCACCACGACGGCAAGCTCGACGCGCCCTCCGGCACCGCGCTGCGCACCGCCATGCTCATGGAGGGCGACCCGGTGATCCACTCGGTGCGCCTGCCGGGGCTGGTGGCCCACCAGGAGGTCATCCTGGGCGGCCTCGGGGAGACCCTCACCGTCCGCCACGACTCCCTGTCGCGGGAGAGCTTCATGCCGGGCGTGGTCCTGGCCGTGCGCGACGTCGCCAACCGGCCGGGCCTCACGCTGGGGCTCGAGCCCGTCCTGTTCGGGGAGTAAGCCATGCCGCTGTCGGACCGCCGGGCCCTCGGGGCCTCCGGCCTGCTGGTCTCGCCGCTGTGCCTGGGCGCGAACGCATTCGGCTGGGCCGCCGACGAGGCCGCGTCGTTCGCGGTCCTCGACGCATACGTGGAGATGGGCGGCAACTTCATCGACACCGCGAACATCTACTCGGCGTGGGTGCCGGGCAACCGGGGCGGTGAGTCCGAGACCATCATCGGGCGGTGGCTCGCCGAGCGCGACCGCCCCGACGACCTGGTGATCGCCACCAAGGTCGGCATGGGCGGCGGGCCGCTGTTCCCCAAGGGCCTCAGCCGCGACCGGATCCGCGCCGGTGCCGAGCAGTCCCTCGAGCGCCTGGGGGTGGACCGCATCGACCTGTTCTGGGCCCACGAGGACGACGCCGACACGCCGTTCGAGGAGACCATGGGCGCGTTCGAGGAGCTCATCAACGAGGGCGTGGTGGGCATGGTGGCCGCGTCGAACATCCCCGCGGGCCGTCTCGCCGAGGCCCTGCGGGTGAGCGACACGGCGGGGCTCGCGCGGTACGTCGCGGTGCAGCCGCACTTCAACCTCCTGGACCGGGCCGGGTACGACCGTGACCTGGAGGACCTGTGCCGGGCCGAGGATCTGGGGGTGACCCCGTACTACGCGCTGGCCCGCGGGTTCCTGGCGGGCAAGTACCGGCCCGGCGCCCCGCTGCCCGACACGCCGCGGGCACCGGGCGTGCAGCGCGACTACATGAACGACCGGGGCTGGAACATGCTCGCGGGGGTGGAGCGCGTCGCCGCCGCCCACGACGCGACCGCCGCGCAGGTCGCCCTCGCGTGGCTCATGGCCCGGCCCGGCGTCACCAGCCCCATCGCGAGCGCCACCAGCCCGGAGCAGCTGCGCGAGCTCGCGGGCTCGGCGGACCTGGCCCTCACCGCGGACGAGTGCGCCGCGCTGGACGCCGCGGGCGCGTAACCCGCGACGCCCCCCGGCCGGCGGCGCACATCCGGTTGTTGCGGGGGGTGTGCTCGAGCTCCGTGGGCGCGCCGCCGGATGGGTCGGTGGGGACGGCCGCTAGGCTTGGTGGCGTTGGCGCGGACCCTGCCGCGCCGGTCGAGACCCGAGGGGGCACGGATGAGCGACGAGGGCTGGGCGAAGGCCGCGACGGCGGACATCGAGCTGCGCGAGCGGCGCGGCGGCGGCGCGGGATCCCGCGACATCGCCGGCGCGGTCGGCGCGCAGAGCATGACGGCGCGGCTGTGGCGGTTCGGCCCCGGCGACGCGATGCCCCTGCACCGGCACCGCAGCCAGGAGGAGCTCTACAACCTGGTGTCCGGCGGGCCGCAGACGATGCAGGTCGGGTCCCAGGAGATCCAGGTGGAGGACGGCGACTGGGTGCGCGTGGCCAACGACACGCCGCGCCGCATCCTGAACGCCTCCGACCGGGACGCCGCGTGGCTGATCATCGGCGCGCCGCCCGGTGACGGCATCACCGACGGTGTCCGCCTCGACCCGGACACCCTGCAGGAGATCCCCCGCTAGACGTGCTGCAGAGGAGCCTGTTCCGGCTGGCGCTCGTCATCGGGCGCCGGCTCGGCCCGGCGGCCGCCGCCGCCCTGCTCGGAGCGGCCCGCGCGTGGCTCGCGGACCCCGCGAACGAGCACCACCGGCAGCGGCTGGTGGCGACGCTGCGCGACCTGTCGATCCGGGCCGGCGGGCGGGCCGGCCGGATGGCGCAGGCCGCCGCCGGGCAGGTGGAGTCCCGCCGCCGGAGCCTCGTCGCCTGGGAGCGGGAGATGATGGCCCTCCGCCACGAGGTCACCGAGCACCCCACCGGACCGGTGCGGGCCGCCGCCCTGGACGCCTACCTGGAGCAGATCGCCGCCGGGCCGCGCCTGGTGGCCGAGTCGCCGCGCCCCGCCGACGCCCGCCGCGCCGTCCTGCGCGCCCTCGACGAGGAGGCGCGGTCCGTCGCCGCCGATCCCCTGGGTCCCGACGAGCGGCGTCGCGCCCTGGAGGCCGCGGAGGCCGCCAGGGCGGGATGCTACCGCGTGGCCCGCGACGCGGACGGCGCGTAGGGCATCCCGCATCGTGCGGGAGGCGGCCGGCGCCCCCGCTGCCGACACACATCGTGAGTCGGCCGAGGAGGTGCCCATGCAGCCCACAACACGGATCGGGTCCCGTGCGCGCGCTTCCGCGCTCACGGCCGCGATCGCCGTGATCGCATCCGTGTCGTTCGCCGCGGGGGCGCCCTCGGGCGAGCTCGCGAAGGCCCCCGCCAAGGGGCCCACCGCACGGGTGGCGAAGCTCGAGAAGCAGGTCCGGGCCCTCTCGAAGGCGGTCGCCGCGCAGGGCCGTGCCCTCGCGGCCCTCCAGACGGCGGCCGCCACGGCGGCCGCCGTACGGGGCCCCGCCGGCCCGAGGGGGGAGACCGGCCAGGCCGGGGAGGCCGGGGCGCCGGGCGCGATCGGCCCGCCGGGACCCGTCGGCCCGCGGGGGAACACCGGGGACACCGGCCCCCAGGGCCCCCAGGGCCCGCAGGGGATCCAGGGCGTGCAGGGGCCCGTCGGGCCGCCCGGCGACGGGTCGGCGAGCGTCACCCTGAAGACCGCGACCGGCAGCCCCATGAGCGTGGCGAGCGTCGAGAGCGAGGCGTCGGTGAACTGCGACCCCGGGCAGCGGGCCACCGGCGGCGGCGGCATCGTCACCGACGGCTCCAAGGGCTACGTCACCGCGACCTGGCCGAAGCTCGACGTCTCCGGGAACCCCGTGGGATGGCGCATCAAGTACATGGCCCTGGTGTCGCAGACCATCCCGTACGAGGTCCACGTGATGTGCCTCAGCTGACCCGGCCCAGCCGGTGACACGCCACGGCCGCGGCCGCGGCGACGTTCAGCGAGTCGACGCCGCCCGCCCTGGGGCTCACCACCCGGGCGTCGGCGGCGGCGATCGCGGCGTCGCTGAGGCCGTGGCCCTCGGCGCCCAGCAGCAGGGCGACGCGCTCCCCCGGGCCCGGCACCGCCTCCTCCAGGGGGACGGCGTCCCGGGCCGGCGTGAGGGCGAGCACCCGGAACCCACGCTCGCGCAGCGGCGCCAGGCCCTCCGGCAGGGCGGCGGTGCGGGCGATGGGGTGGGTGAGCACCGCGCCCATCGAACCGCGCACGGCCCGGCGGTACAGCGGGTCCGATGACGCCGGGTCCAGCAGGGTGGCGTCGATGCCCAGCGCGGCCGCGGTGCGCACGAGCACGCCGAGGTTCACCGGGTTGGCGACGCCCTCCAGCACCATGACGCGGTGCGCCCCCTCGAGCACGTCCCCGGGGGCGCGGGCCGGCGGGCGCTCGAACAGCCCGAGCAGCTCCCGGACCACGCCCAGGCCCGTGACCTCCCGCACCAGGGACTCCGCCGCCAGGAGCACCGGCACGCCGTCCGGCAGGCCCGCCGGCACGTCGCCCGCCCGGCGCTCGTCGACCAGGAACGCCACCGGGACGTGGCCCGCGGCGAGCGCCCGCTCGGCGATGAGGCGCCCCTCGGCCGCGTACACCGGCGTGCGGCGCGCACCCGCCGGCGGCGGGCGCATGAAGCGCCGGTCACCGTCCCGCAACCCGAGGAAATCCGCCAGCCGGGGGTCGGCCGCGTCCGTGATCCTGTCCATCCGCACGGGCCCATCCTGCCGGAGCGGCGGGTGCAACGGCCGGGTGCGCCTGTACCATGACCGTCGTGTTCGGAGACATCATCACCGCGATCGCCACGCCGTTCGACGCCGACCTGCGCGTCGACGAGGGCGCCTTCGCGAACCTCATGCACCACCTGGTGACCCACGGCACCGACGGCCTCGCGGTCGCCGGAACCACCGGCGAGGCCTCCACGCTCACCGACCCCGAGAAGATCGCGCTGTTCAAGCTCGCGGTCGACGAGGTGGGCGACCGGGCCAAGATCATCGCCAACACCGGCAGCAACGACACCGCCCACTCGGTGCACCTCACACACGAGGCGGCGGAGCTCGGCTGCGACGCGGTCCTGGCGGTCACCCCGTACTACAACAAGCCGCCCCGCGACGGCATCATCGGCCACTTCGCCTCCATCGCGGAGGTCGGGCTGCCGGTGATCGTCTACAACATCCCGGGCCGCTCGGTGATCAACCTGGAGCCCAGCCTCCTGGGGGAGCTCGCCGGCATCCCGAACGTCGTCGCCGTCAAGCAGGCCCACGAGGACCTCGGCGAGCTGCGGCAGATCCGCACGCAGACCCCGCTGGCGGTGTACGCCGTCAACGACGACCTGCGGCTCCCCGTCGTGGATCTGGGCGGCGCCGGCGTCATCTCGGTGGCGTCGCACCTGGTGGGCGAGCAGATGCAGGACCTGGTGGCCGCCGGCCGCCGCGGCGACATCGACGAGGCCCGGCGCATCGACGCGTCCCTGGCCGACCTCATCGCCGCGCTGTTCGTCACCTCGAACCCCATCCTCATCAAGGCCGCGCTGCGGATGCTCGGGCTGATCCCGTCGGATCGCCTGCGCCTCCCGCTGGTCGCGGCGACACCTGTGCAGCGGGACATCCTGCGCACCGTCATGGAGGCGCATGGCGTCCTCGCCCGGGCCTAGCCCAGTCCGCGTCATCCCGCTCGGCGGGACCGGCGAGATCGGACGCAACATGTACGTGGTCGAGAAGGACGACCGGATGGTCGTCATCGACTGCGGGGTCACGTTCCCCAAACACGACCAGCTCGGGGTGGACCTCGTCCTCCCCGACTTCAGCTATGTCGAGGAGCGCGCCGACCGGCTGGAGGCGCTCATCCTCACGCACGGCCACGAGGACCACATCGGCGGCGTGCCGTACCTGGTGCGCGCCGTCGGGCGGCTCACGATCATCGGGCCGCGCTTCGCGATGGGCCTGGTGCGGGCCAAGCTCGACGAGCACCGGCTCACCGACCGGGTCGAGATGATCGAGGTCGGTCCCGGAGCCGGCCCCGAGGTGGGGCCGTTCCGTACCGAGTTCGTGCGGCTCACCCACAGCATCCCGGACTGCCTGGCCGTCGCCCTGCACACCGACGAGGGCACCGTCGTCCACACCGGGGACTTCAAGTTCGACCACACCCCGGTGGCCGGCGCCCCCCGCACGGACGTGCCGGCCCTCGCCCGCCTGGGCGAGGAGGGCGTGCTGCTCCTGCTCGCGGACTCCACGAACGCCGAGGAGCCGCCCGAGGCCCAGACCGAGCGCTCGGTGGGCCAGGAGATCCGCCGCGTGCTGGCCACGGCCCCGGGGCGGGTCATCATCACGACGTTCAGCTCGCACATCCACCGCGTCCAGCAGATCATGGAGGCGGCGTTCGACGACGGACGGGTGGTGACCCTGGTGGGCCGCTCCCTGTCGCGCAACGTCGGGATCGCGACGAACCTCGGGTGCCTGCGCGTGCCGCCCCAGACCCTGGTGCGGCTGAAGGAGCTGGAGGAGTACCGCCCCGACGAGCAGGTGATCATCTGCACCGGCAGCCAGGGCGAGCCGCTCGCCGCGCTGTCGCGGATGGCGCGCGGCGAGCACCACCAGCTCACCATCCAGCCGTCGGACACCGTCGTCTACAGCTCCCGCACCGTCCCCGGCAACGAGCTCGCCGTGAACGACACGATCAACCGGATCGTGCGGCTCGGCGCCCGGTTCATCACGGGCGGCTCCGACCCGCGCATCCACGTGTCGGGCCACGGCACGTCCGCGGACCTCCAGTGGATGCTGCAGCTCATCCGCCCGAAGTTCTTCGCCCCGATCCACGGCGAGCCCCGGCACCTGCGCGCCCACGCCGACCTGGCGATGGCCCTCGACGTGCCCGCGGACGCGATCTTCCGCCTCGACAACGGCGACGTCCTGGAGGTCACCCGCGACACCGCCGCCGTGGTGGACCACGTGACCGCCGGCGTCACCTACGTCGACGGCCTGGGCGTGGGGGACGTGGCCGACGAGGTCCTGCGCGACCGGCGGCATCTGGCCGACGACGGCGTGGTGGTCATCGTCGCGACGCTGGAGGCCGACACCGGCGAGCCCATCGGCGATGCGGAGGTCATCACCCGCGGGTTCTCCGCCGCCGACGACCCCGAGGTGATGGAGGAGACCCTCCTGGAGATCGAGCGGAGCCTGCGGGCCTCCGCCGCCCAGCGGGTCACGGAGATCGGCGTGCTGCAGCACCAGCTGCACGACGCCGTCGCGGGGCTCCTGCGCAAGCGCACCGGGCAGCGCCCGATGGTGCTCCCGGTCATCGTGGAGGTTTAGGCAACTTTCGGGTTGACGCGGCGGGGTCTAGCATGGCCCCGCCATGTTCCCGTTCCGCCAGCGGCCGGCCCGCTTCTCGATCCGGCAGAAATTCCTCGTCGCCGGGGTCGCGAGCACCGTGGTGCTGGCCGCGATCGGCCTGGCCACGGTCACCTACACGTCCCGCGAGCTGAGGTCCGACGCCCGCGAGCACCTGTCGGTCGTGGCCGACCTCGAGGTGCGCCGGGTGGAGCAGCAGCTGCACGCGGCCACCGGCCGGCTGGCGCCGGTCACCGGCGGGCAGGGCATCCGGCGCGAGCTGCTCAGGTATCTCGGGCGGCCCACGAAGCGCAACCGCGCCATGCTGCGCGCACGGCTGCGCGGCGTGCGGGTCGGCGGCGGGCTGCGCGCGGTGTCGGTGTGGACCCCGGGCGGGCGGCTGGTGGCCGCCGGCACGCGGCGCGGCGGGGCGGGGCGTCCCGCGGCGCCGGCGGGCGCGGCCCGCGAGGCGGTCCTCACGTTGCGCCGTGACCAGCGGGCGTGGTTCGCGGGGCGGGCGTTCCCGGTGCGCGGCGGCGGCGCGTACGTCCACGCGGTGGCGATGAAGGTGGGCGGGCGCACCGCGGCCGTGCTGGTCGCCGAGCTCGGCATGGGTCCCGTCGAGTCGGCCCTCACGGGCACCGACCTGGGCCGCACGGCCGACCTGCACCTGGTGCAGCGAGATCCCGCGACCGGCGGGGCCCGGTTCGTGACCCAGCCCGAGGGAACCCAGGTCACGCGCTTCATCACCGTGATCCCCCCGGTGCGCGCCTCCGCGCCCGCGGTGCAGGCGATCCGCGAGACGCCGCCCGTCCTGGTGGAGGGCGTGCAGGACTACCGCAACACCGATGTGATCGCGGCGCTGCGCCCGATCGACGGCACCGGCTGGCGGCTGGTGGTGAAGGTCGACGAGTCGGAGGCCTTCGAGGTGCCCCGCCGCATCACCATGGCCGCGATCGCCGCCTTCGCGACGACCGTGGGCATCCTCGGCCTCGTGCTGCTGCTGGTGTCGCGGTCCGTGAGCGGCCGCATCCGCCGGGTCACCGAGAAGGCCACGGCCATCAGCCGGGGCGACCTGGCCGCGCGCGTCGGCGACCCGTCCCGCGATGAGCTCGGCCTCCTGGCCGGGGCGTTCGACCGCATGGCCGACACCCTGTCGGCCGACATCGGCCGCCGCCGGCAGGTTGAGGCGCAGCTGGAGCACCAGGCCGCCCATGACGAGCTCACGGGCCTGCCGAACCGCACGCGGTTCCAGGACCGGCTGGCGACGGCCCTCGCGACCCCCGGCCCGTCCCGCGTCGCCGTGCTGTTCTGCGACCTCGACGAGTTCAAGTCCGTCAACGACGAGCTGGGCCACGCCGCCGGCGACCAGCTCCTCACAGTGGTGGCCCAGCGGTTCCGCGCCGCCCTCCGCCCGGCCGACATGCTCGCCCGCTTCGGCGGCGACGAGTTCGTGGTGGTGTGCACCGGCATCGGCGCCGCCGACGACACCGAGGTCGTGGCCACGCGCCTGCAGGCCGCCCTCGCCGACCCCATCGCGATCGGCACCTCGGAGGCGTTCGTGACGGTGAGCATCGGCATCGCCCTGGACGGCCCGGACGCCACCCCGGAGTCGATGGTGCGCGACGCGGACGCCGCGATGTACCGGGCGAAGGAGCTCGGGCGCCGCCGCCACGTCACCCACGACGAGGAGATCCGGGAACGTGCCGGTGCTCGCCTCACCGCCGCCACCGACCTGCGCCGGGCGATCGAGCAGGGCCGGCTGGCGCTCGAGTACCAGCCCATCCTCCACCTGGACCGGCTGGAGGTCGCGGCGATGGAGGCCCTGGTGCGGTGGCCGCGCGACGGCGGGGACGTGCCGCCCTCGGAGTTCATCGGGCGGGCCCAGGAGCTCGGGCTCGGCGGCGCCCTGGACCGGTGGGTGCTGCGCACCGCGACCGCCCAGCTCGCGGCCTGGCGGGACGCCGGCGGCTGGGACGAGCTGTGCGTGACCGTGAACGTCGCGCCGGGCACGCTCGCCGAGCCCGGGCTCGCGGACGAGGTGGCGGAGGCCGTCGCCGCCGCGGACATCCCGGCGGGGGCGCTGGTGGTGGAGGTCACCGAGGAGGCGTTCGCCCTCGCCGGTCCCGCGGCGATCGCCGAGCTGGCCCGCCTGCGGGACGCCGGGGTCCGCATCGCGATCGACGACTTCGGCACCGGCCACAGCAGCCTCGGCCGCCTGCGGGAGCTGCCGGTGGACGTGATGAAGCTCGACCGGCGGCTGGTGGAGCACGTCGATTCCGAGCCCCAGTCGCGGGAGATCGTGCGGGCCGTGCTGCAGCTGGCCGCCACCCTGGAGGTCCAGGTGGTGGCCGAGGGGGTGGAGCGGGCCGGGCAGCACCATGTGCTCGCCGAGCTGGGGTGCGCCTGCGGGCAGGGCTTCCACTTCGCCCGCCCGGCGCCCGCGGAGGCCGCCCCGCCGGTGCCCGCGACCGCTGGGGCCTAGCGCCGCGGGCGGGCGGCCAGCCGCGTCACCAGCCGCAGCCCCGACCAGGTGGCGTCGATCGCGCACACCTTGTTGTCGACCAGGCCGGCCGCCAGGCCCAGGTCGCGCGCCACGTCCTCGGTGAGGTCCGTGGGGACGCCGGAGCTGCGCTTGGGCCATGCCACCCACAGCCCGCCGGCCGGCGTCATCGCGGCCCGCACCGCGGGCAGCCGTCGCTCCAGGTGCGCCGCCGAGTCCGTGAACAGCACCGCCACGTCCAGCCCGCCGGCGAGCCGGCGCAGCAGGCGGACCCCGGCGGGAAGCGGCTCCAGCAGCGCCTCGGCGCCGTCGGGGGCGCCCAGCAGGCCGACGCGGGCGCCCTCACGGATCCCGAGCTTCTTCCACAGCGGGGTGCCGGAGTACCCGGAGGTGGTCACGGGGGGAGTGGCCGGGGGGCCGGGCGAGCCGGCCCCCGGATGCCGGTCAGCCCTTCGCGGCCGCGTACCGCGCGGCGACGGCGTCCCAGTTCACCACGTTCCACCAGGCGGTGAGGTAGTCCGGGCGGCGGTTCTGGTAGTTCAGGTAGTAGGCGTGCTCCCACACGTCGATGCCCAGCAGCGGCACGTTGCCGTCGAGGATGGGGGAGTCCTGGTTCGGGGTTGAGGTGACCTCCAGCCCGCCCCCGTTCCAGATGAGCCACGACCAGCCGGAGCCGAACCGGCCGGCGCCCGCGGCGTTCATCTTGGCGCGCAGCTCGTCGGCGGAGCCGAACGTCGCGGTGATGGCGTCGCCCAGATCCCCGCTGGGGTCGCCGCCGCCGCCCGGGCCCATGATCTCCCAGAACAGCGAGTGGTTGGCGTGGCCGCCGGCGTTGTTGCGCACGGCGGTCTGCTTGTCGGCGGGGAGCTTCGACAGGTTCTTCAGGACGTCCTCGACCGGGGCGTCGGCGAACTCGGTCCCCTCCAGCGCCGCATTCGCGTTGTTCACGTAGGTCTGGTGGTGCTTGCCGTGGTGGATCTCCATCGTCCGCGCGTCGATGTGCGGCTCGAGCGCGTCGTACGCGTAGGGAAGGGGGGGCAGCTCGAAGGCCATGCTGTGGGTCTCCTTTTCGGTTCTGCCGATACGCCGGTGTCCACGGTCACGCTACCGCGCGGCGGCAGGAACGGGAGGCCCACCGGCCAATGAGAGGGGGCGGGCGTTCAGTCAGTCACGTTCCGTCGCGTCCGCAGGAGGGTCGGGTGAGCACACAGGTCGCACGTCGCCGCAACACCCGCCGGCCGGCACCGCGCAAGCGCGGCGCCCCGGCGATGAGCCCGCACCAGGTGCGCGAGCTCGTGGGCATGGGCCTGGCGGGCCTGGGCCTGTTCCTCGCCGCGCAGCTCTACCTTGGCTTCGGCGCGGGGCCCATCGGCGGCTGGCTGGAGGACCTGGTGCGCCTGGGCGTGGGCCGCCTCACCGTCGCCGCGCCGCTCGCCCTGGTGGGGCTGGGCGTGCTGCTCATCCTCGACGACGACCTGCTGCGCATCGCGCCGCTGCGCCTGGGGGCCGGTATCGGCCTGGTGAGCGTCTGCACGGCGCTGGCCGCCGGCAGCTTCGGCCTGGGCGGGATGATCCGCGAGGACTGGTTCTCCGTCCGCGTGATGCAGGCGCGCGGCGGGTCCATCGGCGAGGCCGTGTACTTCGTCACCGGCAACTCGGTGGGCTCGATCGGCACCGGGATCCTGGTGACGCTGGGGCTCATCGCCTCCGCCGTGCTGGTCTCCGGCGCCTCGCTGGGGCACGTCCTGCGGCGCTCCGGCAGGGGCGCGGCCACCGCGAGCCGCAGCGTGGGCCGCGGCATGGCATCGGCCACCCTCACCGCGATCCGCGGCGGCCAGGCGTTCTCCCGGCAGGTCCGATCGGCGGTGGACACCGGCTCCGGCGTCGCCGTCGTGGGGATCCGCCGCCGGCGCGCGGTGGACCCCGCCTCGCTTGTGGACGGCGCCGACAGCTTCCCGGACCTGTTCGACGAGCCGTCGCACCTGCCGCCCTCACCGGCCCTCGCGGACGAACTCGGCCGCGTCGACGACGACGATGCCGGTGCGCCGGCGCCGGACCCCGGCGTCGAGCACGCCGCCGAGGCGCCGCTCACCTACGAGGACGCCGTGCTGGAGCGGCCCGTGCCGGAGGACGACGGGCAGGAGCTGCCCCCGCCGCCGCCCGACGTGGACGCCCCCGTGGACGAGGAGGAGCCCGCCGCCGCGGCGGCTCCGGCGGCCCGCCGGCGCGTGAGCGTGGGGGAGGACGGCCGCCCGAACTACCGGCGGCCCAGCGTGCGCCTGCTGCGTCGCAGCGGCGGGCCCAACCGCGTGCCCCGGGCGCTCATCACCGAGACCTCCCGCCGCCTGGAGGAGACCCTCGGCCACTTCGGGATCACCGCCACCGTCTCCGACGCCGTCAGCGGACCCCGGGTGACCCGGTACGAGCTGCAGCTGGCGCCCGGCACCAAGGTCGGCCGCGTCACCGCCCTGCGCGACGACCTGGCGTACGCCCTGGCCGCCCGCGACGAGCTGCGGATCATCGCCCCGATCCCCGGCAAGCAGGCCGTGGGCGTCGAGGTCCCGAACCCGGAGGCCCAGCTCATCACCCTGGGCGACATCTACCGCGAGTTCCCCGAGAACTCCGGTCCGCTGATGGCCTGGCTGGGGCTCGACATCTCCGGCAAGCCCCAGTACGTGGACCTGGCGAAGATGCCCCACCTGCTCATCGCGGGCTCCACCGGCACCGGCAAGAGCGTCTGCCTCAACGTCCTGCTGGCCTCGCTGCTGCTGCGCTCCAGCCCGAACGAGCTGCGGATGATCCTGATCGACCCGAAGAAGGTGGAGCTCAACCACTATGAGTCGATCCCGCACCTCCTCACCCCGGTCGTCACCAACATGCGCGACGCCTCGGCGGTGCTCACCAACATCGTCCGTGAGATGGAGACCCGGTACGAGCTGATGGGCCTGGCCCGCGCGCGGAACCTGCGGGACTGGAACGAGGCCCGCGCCAGGGCCGGGCAGCCGCCCATGCCGACGGTGCTGGTGCTCATCGACGAGCTCGCCGACCTGATGATGGTGTCTCCCGCCGAGGTGGAGGACGCCATCATCCGCCTCGCCCAGAAGAGCCGCGCCGTGGGCATCCACCTGGTGCTCGCCACCCAGCGGCCGTCGGCGGACGTCATCACCGGGATGATCAAGGCGAACGTGCCGTCCCGGGTGGCGTTCGCGGTGTCGTCCCAGGTGGACTCCCGCGTCATCCTCGACGCCGGCGGCGCCGAGAGCCTGCTGGGCAGCGGCGACATGCTGTTCCGGCCCGTGGGCACCTCCCGGCTGCAGCGACTCCAGGGCGCCTACGTCTCCGAGGAGGAGATCCAGGCGATCACCGACCACTGGCGCGCGCAGGGGCGCCCGGAGATGCGCCAGGAGCTGCTGGAGCGTCCGCCGGAGGCGGCGGTGGAGCAGCCGGACCCCGAGTCCGACGAGATGCTCGCGAAGGCCATCGAGCTGGTCGTGCAGCAGGGCACCGCGTCGGTGTCGCTCCTGCAGCGCCGCCTCGGCGTGGGTTACGCACGGGCCGGCCGCCTGGTGGACATGATGGAGCGCATGAACGTCGTTTCGGGCCACGACGGCTCCAAGCCGCGCAGCGTCCTTGTGGGCGAGGGCGACCTGCCGCGGCTGCTGTCACGGGCCGGTGCCGCCGAGTCGCAGCCCGCAATGGAGACGTCTCCCGACTGATCCGCATGCATAGTGGTCCGGGCGGTTGCACGCCCGGACCCCCGGGGCTAGGGTGGCCGTGCCCCGGGCGCGGATCGCCCGGCGCACCTCTGCATGTTCGAAATCGGGAACACACTCCGAGAGGCCCGCCTTCGCAAGGGCCTCGACATCTCCGAGTGCGAGCTGGCCACGAAGATCCGGCCGAAGTACCTGCGCGCGCTCGAGGACGAGCACTTCGACCTGCTCCCGTCGCCGGCGTACATCCGCGGGTTCCTGCGGTCGTACGCCGAGTTCCTGGACCTGGACGGCCAGCTCGTCATCGACGAGTACGAGTCCCGGTTCGGCGCGTTCGACGGCGCCGACACCCGGCGCCCCGCCGAGTCGGCCAGCATCCGGCGCACCGCGCCGGGACGTCCGCGCAGCGAGTCCGCCGGGCGCCGGCGTGCACCCGCCCGGCGTGGGGGCACCCGCCGTCCCAGCCGGCGGCGCACCGAGGCGCAACTGCTGTGGCTCGCGATCGGCGGCGTCCTGGCCGTGGGGCTGCTGGTGCAGATGGGGGTGGGCGACCCGAACGAGGGCACCCGGGAGATCACGATCGCGGGCGCCGGCACGGTCACCGCCTCGCCGCCGGGCACCGAGGATCAGGACCCCAGGCTCGCAACGGCCGAGCGCCCGGAGGCGGTCCGCATCCTGCTCTCCGGCACCGGCGCGGACGGCTCGTACGTCGAGGTGCGGGCGAAGAACGCCGCGGGCCGCGAGGTCTACCGCGCCATCCTGCTGCCCGGGCAGACCAAGAGCTTCGCCGTCGACCGGTCCATCTGGCTCCGTGCGGCCAACACCGCCGGGCTGGAGCTGAAGGTCAACGACAAGGTGTACCCGCTGTCGGGCGGCACCGCGGACTTCCTCGTGTCCCGCCAGGGGCCGAGGGCCGCCGGCAACGGCTGATCCCGCCGCAGGCGCGGTGCGCGCCGCCGTCGTCGTCACCGGCGACGAGGTGCTGCACGGCCGCGTGACCGAGCGCAACGCCGCGTTCCTGTGCGCGTGGCTCGAGGCCCGCGGGGTCGACCCGGTGCGGGTCACGGTGCTGCCGGACCGCACCGCCGACATCGCGGCGGAGGTGCGGGATCGCATCCACGACGAGGTCGACCTGGTCGTCACCAGCGGCGGGCTCGGGATCACCCACGACGACGTGACGATGGCCGCCGTGGCCGCCGCGGTGGGGGTGCCCACCGCCCTCCACGAGGAGGCCCTCGTCCTCGTGGGCCGCAACGCCGACCGCCACCCGTCGCGGTTCCTGGTCTCGCAGGAGACCCGCGACGCGACCGACCGCAAGCAGGCGACGCTCCCCGTGGGGGCCCGCATGCTGCCCCCGGTGGGCACCGCCCCCGGGTGCGCGCTGGAGGCGGGCGGCACCCTGGTGCTCGTGCTCCCGGGGCCGCCCGGCGAGCTGCAGGCGATGTGGCTCGCCGCCGTCGAGCACGACCCGGGCCTCCGGGACGTCCTGGCCCGCACCGGCGTCGCCGAGGGCCGGCGGGTGCTGCGCATCCACGACGTGGTGGAGTCCCAGGTGGTGGAGGCGCTCGACGACGCGCGCACCGGCATCCTCGGGAACGTGCGGATGGGCATCTGCGCGCGCATCGGGGAGTTGGAGCTCACCCTCGCCGACGCCGGCGTGCCCGGTGGCGCCGACGCCGTGGCGGCGCGGCTCGAGGCGGCCTTCGGCGCGGCCGTGTTCAGCCGGGACGGCGCCCCCGTCGAGGTGGTGATCGGCCGGGGGCTCGCCGCCCGCCGCGAGGTTCTCGCCGTCGCGGAGTCCTGCACCGGGGGGATGATCGGCGAGCGGCTCACCGCGGTCCCCGGGTCGTCGGAGTGGTTCGCCGGCGGGGTCATCGCGTACGCCAACGGTGTCAAGCGGGACCTGCTGGGCGTGCCCCGGGACGCCCTCGACACCGACGGCGCCGTGTCCGAGCCCGTCGCCCGGGCGATGGCGGTGGGCGCCCGCCGAGCGCTGGGCACCGGATGGGCCCTGTCGGTCACGGGCGTCGCCGGCCCGGGCGGCGGCACCCCGGCCAAGCCCGTGGGCCTCGTGTACATCGGCTGCGCGGCCCCGGACGGCGCCGTGGTCGTGCACGAGCACCGGTTCCGCGGCGACCGGGAGGTCATCCGCCAGCGCGCCGCCGTGCAGGCCCTCCACCTGCTGCGGGTCCGGCTGGCGACGGCCTGACTAGACCGCCGTCGCCGCCCGCGCCACGAGGACCGGGCAGGGCGCGTGCACCGCGAGTGCGCTGGTGAAGCTCCCCAGACGCGCGGGCCCGGGCGCATTGCGCGCCGCGACCACCAGGAGTCCCGCGGGGGCCTCCTTCGCCCACTCGCACATCTCCCGGGCACCGCCGGCGACCACCACGACCTCGTCGGCGTCCTCGCCCTCGGCGAGCTCGATGAGCCACCCGGGGGCGGCCATGTCGGCGCCGCCGATGCGCGCGATGATGCCGGCGTCCAGGGCGTGGGCGACCACGAGGCGGTCGCCGCCGGCGGTGCGGGCGGCGTGCGCCACCAGCGTCGCGGCCGGCCCCTCGTCGACGACCGCCGCGACGGTGCCGATGCCGTCCTCGCCCCACGCGTCGCCGGCCGGCGCGCGGGTGATGAGCACCGGGCAGGGCGCGCCGTGGGCGAGGTCGCTCGTGAAGCTGCCCAGGACCGCCCGCTCCAGGCGGGACCTGCGGGGGGCGGCCACCAGGAGGCCCACGCCGTTGCCGGCGGCCCATTCGGCCACCGCCGGGGCCGGCGTGTCGGACACCAGCAGCACCGGCTCGGCGCCCGCGGCGGCCGCGACGCCCTCCAGCCAGGCACGCGCGCCCTCCACGGGGTCCGGCGCGTCCGTGCCGGGGAGGGCGGGGCCGGCGCCGGCCAGCGGCACCCGGCGCGTCACGTGCACCAGCCGCAGCGTCCCGTTCGGCGCCAGCAGCACCCGGGCCTCGGCGAGGCCCGGCGTGGAGTCGGTGGCGCCGTCGGTGCACACGGCGATGCTTCGGTAACCGGTCATCGGCGGTGAAGCCTAGCGACCCTCCCGGTGATCCGGCATCCATCCTGCGGGCGGGACCCGTGACGATCTCGGCACGTCTTCCCGACACCCCGTGCGGAAGCCGTGACCGGGGCACGGGGTAGCGTGGCACCGGTGACCCTCGCCCTGCGCCCCGACAACCGCCTGTTCCTGGCCGCCGACCCACCGGACGGCCTGCGCGACCGGCTCGCGGGGCTGGCGCGCGAGGCCGTGGAGCGGTGGGGCGGCCGGGCGGTCCCGCACGGCAACCTGCACGTCACGCTGTGCTTCCTGGGCCGTGTCGACCCCGCCGCGGGCGACGCCCTCGCCGGGGCCGTGGCGGCCCTCGGCGCCCGCACCGGCCCGGCGTCGGTCCGCATCGCCCGGCTCGCCGGCACGCCCGGGCGTGGCCCGTCGCCCCTGTGCGCCGCGGAGCTCGAGGACCTCGGCGGCCTGGCGGAGCTGCTCACGGAGGGCCCGCGGCTGGTCCTCGCCGCGATCGGCCGGCCGCCGGAGCACCGTCCGCCGTGGGCGCATGTCACGCTCGCGCGGTTCCGACGGCCGACCCCCCTGGTACCGTTCCCCACGGATGACGAACAGGTGTTCGCCATCGACCGGGTGTCGCTCTATGATTCCCGCCAGGCAGGCGCAGGCGCAGGCGCCCCGCGCTACGTCCCCGTCACCGGCATCCGGCTCGGCACCGTCCATTCCCTCTGAGGAGGCCCACGTTGGAGAAGGATCAGGCCCTCGGCGCCGCGGTCGCGCAGATCGAGCGGCAGTTCGGCAAGGGCTCCATCATGCGGATGGGCGACGCCCACGCGGCCATGGACACCTCGGTCGTCCCCACGGGGGCGCTCGCCCTCGACCTCGCGCTCGGCGTGGGCGGTATCCCGCGCGGCCGCATCGTCGAGGTCTACGGGCCCGAGAGCTCCGGGAAGACCACGCTGCTGTACCACCTCATCGCACAGGCGCAGAAGCGCGGCGGGATGGCGGCGTTCATCGATGCCGAGCACGCCATGGACCCCGCCTACGCGCGGCGCATCGGCGTGAACGTCGACGAGCTGCTGGTGTCCCAGCCGGACCACGGGGAGCAGGCGCTGGAGATCGCGGACCTGCTGGTCCGCTCCGGGGCCCTCGACATCGTCGCGATCGACTCGGTGGCGGCCCTGGTCCCCAAGGCCGAGATCGAGGGTGAGATGGGGGACCACCAGGTGGGCGCGCAGGCCCGCCTCATGTCCCAGGCGCTGCGCAAGCTCGCCGGCACGCTCAACCGGGCCGGCACCATCTGCATCTTCACGAACCAGCTGCGCGAGAAGATCGGCGTGATGTTCGGCTCGCCGGAGACCACCCCCGGCGGCCGCGCGCTGAAGTTCTACGCCTCGGTCCGCCTGGACATCCGGCGCATCGAGACCCTCAAGGAGGGCACGGACTCCATCGGCAACCGCGTCCGGGTGAAGGTCGTGAAGAACAAGGTCGCCCCGCCGTTCCGGCAGGCCGAGTTCGACATCATCTACGGCGAGGGCATCTCGTATGAGGGCAACCTCCTGGACCTCGGCGTCGAGAAGGGCATCGTCACCAAGAGCGGCGCGTACTTCTCGTTCGGTGACGAGCGCCTCGGGCAGGGCCGCAACGCGGCGCGGGCGTTCCTGAAGGAGCACCCGGACATCGCCGGAGAGATCGACCGGCGCATCCGCGAGGACGCCGGCCTCATCGAGCAGCCGGAGCTGCAGGTGGACCCGGAGACCGGCGAGGTCCTGGACCCGGTCCCCGCCGCGACCTGATCCGTCTCACGGGGTCCCGGCGCGCGTCATCGCCGTGCCGGGACCCCAGCCGCGTGCGACCAGGAGCCCCGTGCGCCAGCCGGGCGCCCGGCCACCGGGCGGCGGCGTCACCGCATCCGCGTCGAGGCCGGCGCGGGTGAGCAGCCAGGCGACGATGGAGTTGGAGTTCCACATCTCCCCGGCGCCGCAGGGGTCACGGCCCCACCCCAGGGGCGGCACCTCCGGCACGAGCGCGACCACGGCGCGGGCGCGGCCCGGTGCGCGGGTCACGGTCACGGGTTCGCCCACCGCCTCCGCGGCGTCCGGGATGACGCCGTCGCGCCAGCAGCGGATCTCGTAGCGGAACACCCGCAGGCGCCCCGCCAAGGGACTCACGACGGGGCCCTCCACGGCCACGCCGCGCGCCGCGGGGTCGCCCGCGGGGACCGGGGTCTGCTCGATGGCGAACCGCCCCTCGGGCAGGTGCACCCGGAGGGCCGCGTGGTACAGGTCGCACCGCGCCCGCCCGTCCCTCCAGGCGCTGAGGGCCTCCCAGACGCGCCCGTTGATGCGCACCGAGTGCCCGCCCGCCCCGAGGGGCAGCCACAGCACGTCCACGCGGGCGGGCCCGTCCACGGCCGAAGCCTCGTGCCCGAAGGACACCGCCGCAAGCGGCCGTGACGCCGCTTCGCGGGACGGTGGATGGACCTCCGGGGCGGAATGTCACACTTTGGCGCGTGGTGGGGATTCCCTGATCGATGGACGCACCTCTCGAGCGCCGGTTCGACGCGATGTACACCGAGCACGCCCGGGCGGTGGAGGCGTACGCCCGGCGCCGGGTCCCGCCGGATGCGGTGGAGGACGTGGTGGCGGAGACCTTCGTGGTGGCATGGAGGAAGTTCCGCGAGATGCCGGATGAGCCGCGCGCGTGGCTCCTGGGAATCGCCCACAACATCGCCTGGCGTCACCGCCGGGGCGAGACCCGCCGGCGCTCGCTGGTGGAGCGGCTGATCGCCGAGCCGCCGCCCATCCAGCCGAACGTGCCGACCGTCGACAACCGGGTGCTTCGCGCGCTCGCGCAGCTTCCGAGGCGCGATCGGGAGCTGGTGATGCTGGTCTGCTGGGAGGGGTACAGCGCCGCGGAGGCCGCGTCCATCACGCACTCGACGCATGTCGCGGCGCGGGCCCGTCTGCATCGCGCCCGCCGCCGCCTGCGCCGGCTCCTCGATGAACCCTCGACGTCCCCGATCCCGGAGGAGGTCGCATGAGTGGCCCCGACGATGTGTTCGACCGCGTGCGGCGGTCCAACCCGGTCGACGAGTCCCGGCTCGCGCCTCGGCAGGCCGGCGCGGCCGCGCGGCTGAGGACGAGGCCGCAACGGATTCGGGCGCCCTGGTATGGCCGCGTGGCCGGTGTGGCCACGGTGACGGCCACGTTCCTCGTGATCGGCGGCCTGCTCGCCTTCGCGGTCCCGCGCGGTGACGCCCCCGACGCGGGCGTCCCGTCGCTCGACGGCGCCGGTGCCCCAAGAACCCCCCTCGCACCGTCCCCTGTGTCCACGGGAGGCTCGTCGACCGTCGAGCCTGAGCCGGCCCCGCCGGTGGCGGTGACGACTCCGGAGACCACCATTGCCGCAGAACCGGAGGTCATCCCGGACGAGGTCGGTGCAGCCACCGGACCACGAGCACCGGCGCCTGATCCGGCGACATCGGCACCCGCCCCATCGTCGGTGCCTCCGTCGGCGTCCGATGCCGCGGGGATCCCGGGCGAGTTCTCGGTGCTGCGTCGACCCCACACGGCCACGGATGCTCCCCCCAAGATGGTCCTGGACATCGCCCGAAACGCGGATCCCGCGCGGATCCGGCGAGCCCGGGCGTCCGACCCCCCGCTCTTCGTGGTGCCGAACGGGAAGGAGCTGTGCCTGGTGGCGACGCCGGGGGGATTCGCCTGCGGCCCCGGTGGCGATGTCGTCCCCGGTCCGATCGTGATGAGCAACCTCTGCGTGCTCCGCCACCCGGGTCACGTGGAGATCGTGGGCCTCGTCCCCGATGAGGTGCGCGCGGTCGAGGTGCGGACGTCGACCGGTGAATCGATCCCCGTGACGATCGCGAACAACGTCTTCGCGCTGCTGATCCCCAAGCTGCCGCGCGCGGACAGGATCGTCTTCACCCTGAGCTCGGGTCGCGTCATGGAAACCGGGTCCGGAGTGCCGATCGATATCGGTGAGGAGGGCTGCTAGCCCGGACTCTGCAGGGCGTTTCCGGCGTCCGCACCGTCGGACGAGACGCACCCGCGCCTCCTTCGCTCGCCGTGAGCCCGGCTATCATCCACCGCCGTGCGCTACCACCTCACCAGCTTCGGCTGCCAGATGAACGACCACGATTCGGAGCGGATGAAGGGGCTCCTGGAGTCGATCGGGTACTCCGAGGCGGAGGACCGCGACGCCGCGGACCTCATCCTGTTCAACACGTGCACGATCCGGGGCAGCGCCGACGACCGGTTCACCGGCAACCTCGGGGAGGCGCGCCGCATCAAGCGGGAACGGCCGGACGTGGTGGTCGCCGTGGGCGGCTGCTGGGCGCAGGCGCAGAAGCAGCTGGTGTTCGAGCAGTTCCCGTTCGTCGACATCGCCTTCGGCCCCGGCGAGGTGTCCCGCCTTGGTGAGCTCATCGCCCGTGAGCGGATCGACGCGGTGGGGGCGTTCAGCTTCGACGGGGCGTTCAGCGGCACCCTGCCCGCCAAGCGGGAACGGCCGCACCAGGCGTGGGTGCAGATCTCGGTGGGCTGCAACTGCGTCTGCTCGTACTGCATCGTGCCGGCCGTGCGCGGACGGGAGCGCAGCCGCACCCCGGAGGACCTCCTGGCGGAGGTCGCGGCGCTCGCCGCGGACGGGGTCCGGGAGATCACCCTGCTGGGCCAGAACGTGAACGCGTACGGGCGGGACCTGCCGAAGGACGACCGCATGACCTTCGCGGAGCTGCTGCGGGCGGTGGCCGCGGTGGAGGGCGTCGCCCGTGTGCGGTACACCAGCCCGCACCCCAAGGACATGAGGGCGGACGTCATCGCCGCGATGGCCGAGACCCCCGAGGTGTGCGCGCACCTGCACCTGCCCGTGCAGTCCGGGTCCACGGACGTGCTGCGGCGCATGCGGCGCACCTACTCCCGTGAGCGCTACCTCGACCTGGTGCACCGCCTGAGGGATGCCATCCCGGACCTGTCGCTCACCACCGACATCATCGTCGGGTTCCCGGGTGAGACCGACGCGGACTTCGAACAGACCATGAGCCTGGTGCGCGAGGTGCGGTACGACGGCGCCTACACGTTCCTGTACTCGCCGCGGCCCGGCACCGAGGCCGCCGAGCGGATGACGGACGACGTGAGCCCCGAGACCAAGCGGGAGCGCATCACGGCCCTGGTGGACCTGGTGCAGGAGATCGCGCGGGAGCGGTCCGCCCGGTTCGTGGGCACCACCGGCGAGGTGCTGGTGGAGGGCCCGTCCCGCACCGACCCGACGCGCCTGCGCGGCCGCCTGAGCCACAACATCACCGTGAACTTCACGGGGGACGCGGCCCCCGGGACGCTGGTGGACGTCCACGTCGACGGGGCGACCTCCACGACCCTCACCGGGCGGCAGGTGCCCGCCGCGGTCCCCGCCTGACCGACGCCGCACAGGGCCCGCCGGCGCGGGTCCTCGCGATCTTCGGGCCCACGGCCGCGGGCAAGAGCGCGCTCGCCCACGCCGCGGCCCTGGCGCTGGGCGGGGAGATCGTGGTGGCGGACCCGTTCCAGCGGTACCGCGGCCTCATGGTCGCCGCCGACGCACCGCGCCCGCACGAGACCGAGGAGGTGCCGTACCACGGGGTGCTGGACCTCGATCTCGACCAGGCCTCGAGCGCCGCGGCCTTCGCGGCCCTCGCACACGCGGCGGTGGACGACATCCTCGCCCGCGGCCGCGTACCGGTCGTGACCGGCGGCACCGGGCTGTACCTGCGCGCCGCGCTCGCCGACCTGGGGTTCCCCGCGCCGCCGCCGGAGGGGGTGCGGCCCTGGGCGGAGGGCCTGGTGGCCGCCGATCCCGAGGCCGCCCGGCGGGAGCTGCGCGAGCGCGACCCCGAGGCCGCGGAGCGCGTGGATCTCATGAACCCGCGGCGCCTGGCCCGCGCCCTGGAGGTCGCGGTGGCCGGCGACGACGGCGGGGGCGGGCGCCTCTGGGACGGCTCGATGCGCCACCCGACACTGCTGGTCGCCGTGACCCGGCCCCGGCCGGTGCTGGACGCACTCATCGCCACGCGCGTGCGGCGCGAGCTGGACGAGGGCCTCGTGCCCGAGCTGGAGGCCGCCCTGGGCGTCCCGGGCGTGCGGCGGGAGCCGCTGCAGATCATCGGGGCGCGGGAGGTCGCCGCGATGCACCGCGGCGAGATCGACGCCTCGGAGCTGCCGGAGCTGCTGTCCGCCCGCACCCGGAAGCTGGCCCGCCGCCAGCTGCAGTGGCTGCGGCGCTGGCCGGACGCCCGGCGCATCGAGCTGGGAGAGGCGGCCGCCGCCACGGCCCTGCCGGAGCTGCTGGAGATGTGGCGCACCGCGTCGGCGGGGTGAGCACGGGGCCCGCTACCCTTGGCGGGATGCGCTTCGAGAAGTGGCAGGGCACCGGGAACCACCACGTCGTCGTGGAACGCGACCTGCTGCCGTTCCCCATGACCGCGGCCCGGGCCGTGGCGATGTGCGACCCGCACACCGGCATCGGGGCGGACGGCGTGCTGGAGATCTCCTTCGAGGCGGGAGTGCCGCGCATGACCGTGTGGAACGCCGACGGGTCGGTGGCCGAGAACTGCGGGAACGGCATCCGCATCGTCGCCGCCTACCTGGCCCGGGACGGGCGGCTCCCGGATGACGGCACCGTCCTGACCGGCCCGGAGACCACCCGCGTGGCGATGCGCGCCGACGGCCGCGTGGAGGTGCGGATGGGCGCCGCCCGCTTCCCCTCCGGGGAACGTGAGCAGGAGCTCACGATCGCCGGCGCCCCCGTCCGGTTCACCGAGGTGTCGATGGGCAACCCGCACGCGGTGATCACCCACCGGGACCCGGCCGCGGCGGTGGGCGTCGTGGGCCCGGAGGTCGAGACCGCCGGGCGCTTCCCGGACCGCACGAACGTGGAGTTCATCCGCACCGACGCCCCGGGTGAGCTCACCCTGCGGGTGTGGGAGCGGGGGGTCGGGGAGACCCAGGCCTGCGGCACCGGGGCGTGCGCGGCGGCGGCGGCCGCGGTGCGCCTGGGCGGCATGGCCTCCCCGGTGACGGTGCACCTGCCGGGCGGCGACCTGGTGATCGACGTGGCCGGTGACCTGCAGGTCACCATGACCGGCCCCGCGGAGCCCGTCTACGCGGGCGAGGCCTCCGGGTCCCTGCTGGAGCGCCTCACCCGCGCGGGGTGACCGTCAGACCGCGACGCCGTAGCTGCGCAGCGCGTCGTTGAGGCTGGTCTTGAGGTCCGTGGAGGCCGAGCGCCGGCCGATGATGAGCGCGGCGGGCAGCTGGTAGGTCCCCGCCGGGTACTCCTTGGGCCGGGTCCCGGGGATGACCACCGAGTACGGGGGCACGAAGCCCCGGTACTCCCGGGGCTCCTCGCCGGTGACGTCGATGATCGGCGTGGATGCGGTGATCACCACGTTGGCGCCCAGCACGGCGCCCTCGCCCACGACGGCGCCCTCCACGACGATGCAGCGGGATCCCACGAACGCGCCGTCCTCGATGATCACGGGGGTGGCCTGCGGCGGCTCCAGCACCCCGCCGATACCCACGCCGCCCGACAGGTGGACGTTCTCGCCGATCTGCGCGCACGACCCGACGGTCGCCCACGTGTCCACCATGGTGCCCGCGCCCACCCAGGCCCCGATGTTGGTGTACGAGGGCATGAGCACCGCCCCCGGCGCCACGTACGACCCGTAGCGGGCCACGGCCGGCGGCACCACGCGCACGCCCATCTCCGGGGTCACGCGCTTGAGCGGCACCTTGTCGAAGTACGTGTACGGCCCCAGCTCGACCGGCTCGTTCACCCGCAGGCGGAAGTACACGAGGATCGCCTTCTTCACCCACTCGTTGGCGACCCACCCGTCGGGGTGCTGCTCGGCGACCCGGACCTCCCCGGCGTCGAGCATGCGGATGGCCTCCTCGACGTCGTCGCGGCCGGCGGCGGCATCCTCGGCCGGCAGCTCGAACAGCGCGTCGATACGGGCCGCAAGGGCGGGGATGTCGGTCACAGCACGTCCTCCAGGATCGCCGCGGCACGGCGGCAGTCGTCGATGGTCGGGACCAGCGCGAAACGCACGTAGCCCTCGCCGGCGGGCCCCAGGAAGGAGCCGGGCGCCACCACGATGCCGTGGTCCAGCAGCCCGGTGGCGAACTCCTCGGAGGTCCGCCCGCCCGGGACCTCCACCCACAGGTACATCGTGGCCTCACTGCCCGCGATCCGCAGCCCCGCGCGCTCCAGGGCGCCGGCGATGAGCCCGCGCTTGACGCGGTACCGCTCCCGCGCGTCCTCCACGTGGGTCTCGTCGCCCCAGGCCGCGACGGCGGCCCGCTGCACGAACTCCTGCGGTGCCGTACCCACGGTGGGACGGAAGCGCTTGAGCGCGGCCACCAGGTCCGGGGCGCCGGCCACGAACCCGGAGCGGTAGCCGGTCATGGAGGAGCGCTTGCTGAGGGTGTTCAGCACCGCGACATTGCCGCGGTCGGCGACCTGGATGGCCGATGCCGGCGCCTCGTCGCCGAAGTACAGCTCCGAGTACGCCTCGTCGGAGGCGATGAGGAACCCGTGGCGCTCCGCGAGGGCCGCCAGGCGCGCGTAGAACGCGAGGGGGGCGACGGCGCCGGTGGGGTTGTTCGGGTAGTTCACCCAGATCAGCGCGGTGCGGTCCAAGGTGGCGGCGTCGATCGCGTCGATGTCCGGCAGGAACCCGGCGGACTCGTGCAGCGGCAGGCGCAGGACCTCCGCGCCGGCGAACCGGGCGCCGCGCTCGGTGACCGGGTAGCCGGGTTGGGTGGTGATCACCAGGTCCCGCCCGCCGGGGAGGTCCACCACCACCTGGGCGAGGCTGAACACCGCCTCCTTGGAGCCCAGGGTGGGGACGACCTCGCGGTCGGGGTCCACGTCGACCCCGTACCGCCTGCCGATCCACGCGGCGATGGCGGCCCGCAGCTCCGGCAGGCCCACGGCCTTGGGGTACTCCATCGTCTCCCGGATGCCGTCCGCCAGGGCCTCGCGGATGAACGCCGCGGTGGGCTCCCGCGGGTCGCCCACCCCGAAGTCGATGAGCCGCACGCCGCGCGCCGCGACGCGCCGCTTGGCCTCGTCGAGGCGCACGAACGGGTAGTCGCCCACCTCCCGCAGGATCGGCGAGACCGGGAAGCGGGTCACGCGTTCTCCGTCAGGAACCGCTGCAGCGCCCGGTACGTGCGGACGAGCTCGCCGATGTCGACGCGCTCGTCGCGGGTGTGGGCGGTCGCCGTGGCGCCCGGCCCGAGGTTCACCGCGTCGATGCCCTCCATGGTGAACTGGGCCACCGGGGTCCAGGCCTGCTTGGGCGCCACCGCGAAGTCCCCGGCGGCGCGCAGGCGCTCCGCCAGCGGCGTGCGGGTGGTGACCCGTCCGGACGGGCTCACGCTGGTGATCTCCAGCTCGCCGGCGTCGCCGATGAGGTCCTCCAGGCGCCGCACCGCGTCGTCGGTGTCGCGGTCCGGGGCGAAGCGGAAGTTCAGCCGGCAGTGCACGCGGTCGGGGATGACGTTGTCGGCGATGCCGCCCTCGATGCGGGTGACGCTGAGCACCTCGGTGAACTCCAGCCCCTCGATCTCCACGGCGCGCGGCGCGACGCGCACCACGTCCGCCAGGCCCTCCACCGCCCGGGTGATGGCGTTCTCGCCCTGCCACGGCCGCGCCGAGTGGGCGCTCCTGCCGTTGAAGGTGAGGCTGGCGTTGAGGTTCCCGACGCACCCGGCCTGCAGGGTGTTGTCGGTGGGCTCCAGCACGACCGCCAGCTCCGCCGCGTGGATCTCCGGGCACGCGGCGAACAGCGCGGGCAGGGGGGACTCCGCCACCGGGAGCTCCTCCCGGGTGAAGAACACCAGCCCCAGGTCCGCGTGCAGGTCCGGGGCCTCGCGGTCGACCCAGTGGGCGAGCTCGATCATCACCGCCACGCCGCCCTTCATGTCGGTGGCGCCCAGCCCGATCACCTGGCCGTCCTCGATGCGGCCCGGCAGGTTGCCCTGCGGCGGCACGGTGTCCAGGTGCCCGGCCAGCAGCACCAGGGGGCGGCCGGGGCGGCGGTCGGTGCGGAAGTAGAACGCCTCGCCGTCGCCGTACACCTCGTGGAAGGCGCCGCGGGGGATCGCCATCTCGACGACCTCGGCGATGCGCCGCTCGTCGCGGCTCACCGACGGGATGTCGACCAGGGCGAGGGTGCGCGCGGCGAGCCGGCGCGCGTCGTCGGGGGATTCGGTCACGGCGCGCAATGGTAGTGACCGGATGGCATGATCGGCGACCGCATGCCCAATCCGCTCCGACAGCCCCCGCCCCTGGCGGTTCGCCGCCTGCGCCCCGACGCCGTCGTCCCGGCCCGCGCGCACCCCTGGGACGCCGGCCTGGACCTGGTGGCCGCCGACGAGCTGGTGCTGGAGGCCGGGCAGCGCGGGGTGGTGTCCACCGGCATCGCCATCGCGATCCCGGAGGGCTGGGCGGGCCTGGTGGTGCCGCGCTCCGGCCTGGCCCGCCGGCACGGCGTCACCCTCACCAACAGCCCCGGGCTCATCGACGCCGGGTACCGCGGCGAGGTGCAGGTGCTGGTGGTGAACCACGGCGGCGACCCGCACACCATCGCCCCCGGGGAGCGGGTCGCCCAGCTGGTGCTGGTGCCCGTCTGGACCGGCGATCCCGTGGAGGTGGACGACCTCCCGGACTCCGACGGCCGAGGCGAGGGCGGGTTCGGCAGCAGCGGGCGGTAGCGCACGTCACGCCGGATGAGAGGCCTCTCATCCGACGCTCACCGTGACCTCATCGCGCCCGGCGAGCCTGCCGGGCATGACCCCACGATCCCGCGTCCGCATCGCCCTCGCCGCCGCCCTCGCCGGTGGCGCGACCGCCCTGGCGGCACCCGCCGCCGGCCAGCCGGACCTCCGCACACGGCTGCCCATCGTCGTCGTCGACGCGGACGGCCCGATCGTCGACGACCCCAAGGTCGGGGCGCGCATGCGGATCATCCACGACCCCCGCGGCGGGGTGAACCGGCCCGGCGACCGGGCGAGCGTCCACAACGGCCGGATCGGGATCGAGATCCGCGGGCAGTCGTCCCAGCGGTTCCCGAAGAAGCAGTTCGGCCTGGAGACCGTCGACGCCCGCGGGGAGGGACGCGACGTGTCGCTGCTGGGGATGCCGGCCGACGACGACTGGGTGCTGTACGCGGCGTACAACGACGCGACGCTCATGCGGAACGTCGTCGCCTACCGCACCGCGCGGTGGTTGGGCCGGTACGCGGCCCGCACCCGGTTCGTGGAGCTGGTCCTGAACGGCCGGTACTGGGGCGTGTACGTGCTCATGGAGCGACCCGAGCTCACCCCGGGGCGGGTGACCGTGCCCACCGACGGCCCGGGTGCGCTGCTGGAGTACACCTCACCCGACAAGCTGGATCCCGGCGATGCGTACTTCACCGCCCCCGTGACCGGCACGCCGGTGATCTTCGACACGCCCGACCGCGACGACATGACCGACGCGGAGGCCGCGGCGATCTCCGGACGGGTCGAGCGGTTCGAGCGCGCCCTGTACGGCCCGGCGTTCCGGCACCCGGTCAACGGGTGGCGCGCCCACATGAACGAGCGGTCGATGACCGACTACGTGCTCCTGTACGAGCTCATGAACAACCATGACGCGTTCTCCGCGAGCACGTTCCTGCACGTGGGGCGCGACGACCGCCTGGCGATGGGGCCGCTGTGGGACTTCGACCTGTCGATGGGGAACCCGCCGTCCCTGCTGCGGCCCCGCGGATGCTCCCTGTGCGACCGCCGCTGGGCGTCGCGGCTCTACCGGGATCCGGCGTTCGTGCGCGGGCTCGTGCAGCGGTGGACCTCGCTCCGACGGTCCCGGCTGCCGGCGCGGATGGTCGCCGCGATCCGCCGGGACGCCCGTGCCCTGGGGCAGCCGGCGATCCGGAACCAGCGCCGCTGGCCCGTCGGGGTGTCACCGGCCGCATCCGACGTCGCCCTCCTGCGGGCCCACCGCGCGCAGACCGCGACCCTGGCGCGGTGGATCCGGGTGCGCGCCGCGTGGCTCACCGCGAACCTGCGTGGGGTGGGCCGGCGATGAGGGCGTCTCGTCAGCCGCCGTCGGCGACGACCCGGCCCAGCCGGTCCACGCCGGCCTCGATGTCCCGCTCGGACAGCGTCACGAACGACAGCCGCAGGGTCCGCGGGTCCGGCTCGCCGGCGTAGAAGGCCGCGCCCGGCACGTACGCCACCCCGGCCGCCACGGCGCGCGGCAGCAGTGACATGGCGTCGTACCCCTCCGGCAGGCGCACCCAGAAGAACATGCCGCCGTGCGGGGCGCGCCAGGTGGTGCCGGCCGGCAGGTGCCGTTCCAGCGCGGCGGCCATCGCGTCCCGCTGGGCGCGGTACCGGGCGCGGATGGTGGGGACGTGCTCATCCAGGAAGCCGTCCTTCACGACCTCGTACACCACCCGCTGGTTGAAGCCCGGGGTGTGCAGGTCGGCGGCCTGCTTGGCCTGCAGGAGCTTGGGATGGAGCTCGTGCGGCGCCACGAGGTAGCCCAGCCGGAAGCCGGGGGCCAGCACCTTCGAGAAGGACCCCAGGTACAGGACGCCCTCGGGCCACCGGGACGCCAGCGACGCGGGCGGGGCCTCGTCGAACCAGATCTCCCCGTACGGGTCGTCCTCCACGATGGTGGTGCCCGCGGCGGCGGCCGCGGCCACCACCGCGTCACGGCGGTCGGCGGGCATCTCCCGCCCCGTCGGGTTCTGGAAGTTCGGCAGCAGGTACGCGAACCGCGCCCGGGCGTCCGCGAAGGCCTCCGGCGCGGGACCGTCGCCGTCGCCGTCCAGGCTCACCAGCTCCGGCTCGAACGGCGCGAAGGCCTGAAGCGCCCCCAGGTAGGTGGGGGTCTCGACGCCCACGCGCGTGCCGGTGTCGATGAGCACCTGGGCGACCAGGTCGAGTCCCTGCTGGGATCCGCTGGTGATGAGCACGTCCTCGGCGTCAACGGGGTGGCCGGCCGCGGTGCGACGCGCGGCGATCCACTCGCGCAGCGGCGTGAAGCCCTCGCTGGCGGCGTACTGGAGCGCCTCCAGCGGGGTGTCGGCGAGGACGCGCTCGGACGCCGCGCGCATGGCCTCCACCGGGAAGCTGTCGGGCGACGGCAGCCCGCCCGCCAGGCTCAGCACGCCGGGCTGCTCGGTGAGCTTGAGGATCTCCCGGATGATGGAGGGGTTCATCCGGTCGCTGCGGCGCGCCTGCACCCACACCGACCCGCTCACCGGCGCACCCCCGCGCGGGCGGCGGCCGCGGCGTGCGCGGACTCCTCCAGGTCGTCGGGCAGCGGGTCGAGCGTCACGGCCGCCCCTCCCGCGTGCTCGAGGCCCCAGCGGATGACGGTGTCCGCGAGCCACGGGTTCTTCGGCAGCAGCGGCCCGTGCAGGTACGTCCCGATCGCCCGTCCGGTCACCGCGCCCTCGCCGCCGTCCGTGCCGTTGTTGCCATGGCCGCTCACCACCCGGCCCAGCGGCACGCTGCCGGGGCCCAGGGTCGTGCGTCCGGCGTGGTTCTCAAACCCCACCACGCGGCGGCGCTCACCCTCCAGCTCGGCCTCGATCACCAGGTCCCCGATGAGCCGCGTGGGGCCGGCGACGGTGTCGGCGTCCAGCACGCCGATGCCCGGCATGCGGGAGCCGTCGACGGCGGTGTAGCCGTGTCCGGCGAGCTGGAACCCGCCGCATACCGCCAGCAGCACGGCGCCGTCCGCCATCGCGGATCGCAGGGCGTCCGCCTTGGTGGCCGGCAGGTCCCGGGCCACCACCAGCTGGTCGCGGTCCTGGCCGCCGCCGAGGTAGTACAGGTCGTGGTCCGCGGGGATGGGGTCGCCGATGCCCGCCTCGGTCACGGCGAGGGTGTGGCCGCGCCACTCCAGGCGGCGCCGCAGCACCGCGATGTTGCCGCGGTCGGCGTAGATGTTCAGCTCGCCGGGGTAGAGGTGGCACACGCGCAGGACGGCCATCTACGCCACCCCGCAGCGGTAGACCTGGCGCTCCGCGCCGGGCTCCAGCTCCGAGCCGGCGAAGTCCCCGAACGTCTGCAGCACCTTCAGGCCCGCCCGGGCCAGCAGGTGGGTGAGCTCCGGGGCGGTGTACAGGTGCACGACGTGCTCGCGGTGCCACTGGCGCACGGTGCCGTCGTCGGCGACCTCCTCCACGCGGTGGGTGAAGGCCGCGGTGCCGGTGACCGTGTCGAGGTCCTGGAACCATGCGGAGTGCCACAGCGTGCGGCCCCCGGCGTCGTCGCGGTGGTGCCCCTCGGCGCGCACGAGCCCCAGGGATCCGGCGACCTCGGCCAGGTCGGGGAGGGCCACGTCGAACCAGAACTCCCCGCCGGGGTCCAGGTGGTCCTTCACGCATTCCAGGCAGGCCAGCTGGTCGGCGGGCTCCAGCAGCACCTGCAGGGTGTTCATCGCGGCGATCGCGAGGCGCACGCCGGTCCCCAGGGTGAAGTCGGTCATGTCGGCGAGGACGGTGCACAGCTTCTGCTCCGCCCGGGCGCCCATGGCGGCCGCCGCGTGGGCGACCTCGCTGAGCATCGCCGGGTCGGAGTCCACGGCCCACACCTCGTGGCCGTCCTCCAGCAGCGGCAGCGTCACGCGGCCCGCGGCGCACCCCAGGTCCAGCACGGCGCCGCCGCGCTCGCGGGCGACGGCCCGCCACAGCGGCAGGTCCTCGTCGAAGTGCGCGTGCTCGATGAGGAAGCGCGCGGCCTCGTCACGGTCAGGAGTCATGCCAGAACGCCTCCGCGGCGCCTCGGCGCACCAGGACCTCGCGCAGCCCGAGCATCGCCGTGTAGGTGGGAAGGACGTACAGGGTGCGGCCGTCCGGGAGGGCCGCCAGGGCCGCGTCCAGGGCGGCCTCCGGGCGTTCCAGCACCGTCACCCGCTCGCGGTCCAGGCCCGCGTAGACGAACCGCAGCGCCATGTCGTACGCCCGGTCGCCGGTCACGGTGAGGCGCTCCAGGCGGGGCAGCAGCGGCTCGTAGTCGACGTCCCAGATCCAGCTCACGTCGTGGCCGTCGGCGGTGCGGTCGTTCAGGGCCACCAGCAGGTGCAGCGGATCCGGATCGAGCAGCACGGTCTGGACGGTCACGTTCGCGCCGGCGGGGTTCTTGGCCAGCAGCAGCACCGCCTCGCGGCCGTCCACGCGCACGCGCTCGGCGCGGCCGAACGCTGCGTCGGCCGAGGCCAGCGCGGGGCCGATGCGCGACGGGGCGATGCCCAGGGCGATCGCGGCGGCCGCGGCGGCGGTGGCGTTGTAGGCGTTGTGCATGCCGGGCACGGCGACAGGCGCGGAAACCGGGCCGTCCGGCGTCGCGATCTCCAGGTCCAGGCCGGTGGTGCCGTCCAGCGTGACGCGGGTGGCGCGGACATCCGGCGCGGGGCGGCGGCGGTCGCACGCCGTGCAGTGCCAGTCGCCCATGTGGCCCAGCACCACGCGGTCGTACGCGAGCGGCGCGGCGCAGTGGCGGCAGCGCGTGGAGTCCGCCGCGTGCGGCAGCTCCGGCAGCGCCGCGGAGGGGTCGTCGATGCCGAAGTACACGACGCGTCGGGTGGTCCCGTGGCCCAGCTCGGCGACGGCGGGGTCGTCGGCGTTCAGCACCAGGACGGTGTCGCCCGGCAGGTCCCGCACCATCGCCGCCCACGCGTCGGCGATCGCCTCCAGCTCGCCGTACCGGTCCAGCTGGTCGCGGAACAGGTTCATGAGCACCAGCACGCGGGGCCGCAGGCGGCGCGCCACCTCGGGCAGCGCGAACTCGTCCACCTCGAACAGGCCCACCTGGGGCCGCGGACGGCGGGCGCTGCCGTCCAGCAGGGCCGTCGCCACCCCGGACAGCAGGTTCGCGCCGGCGGGGTTGCCCAGCACCCGCCACCCCTCCGCGCCCATGCAGGCGGCCACCAGGCGGGCGGTGGTGGTCTTCCCGTTGGTCGCCGAGATCACCAGGCTCCCCATGGGCAGTCCCGCCGCGAGCTCCTCGATCGCGCCCGGCCGCATGCGCAGCAGCACCTTCCCGGGGGCGCTCGTGCCCCCGCCGCGGCCCAGGCGGCGGGAGAGTCGACCCACAGTGCGCGCGATCGCCAGCGAGGCGGTCCGCGTCACGCGGCGTTCACCCCGTCGACGCTCGTGACCGTGCCATCCGGGCGGCCCACCAGGACGTCGCCGGGCACGAGCCGGAACAGGCCGGTGTCGACCACGCCGCCGATGGCCCGCGCCTCGCGGTCCAGGGCCTCCCAGTCGGCGCCCGCCGGCGGCCGTATGTCCACCAGCACCAGCGCGTCGTCGGACCGGCCGGGCCGGCGCGTGGGGGACAGGTGCGCCAGGGCGTCCATCACGTGGTCGGCGGCGAACGGGATGACCGCCAGGGGCAGGACGCCCCACGGGTCGAGGGTGTCGCCCACCTTCGGGTCGTCGATGAGCACCAGGAACCGGCCGGCGGCGGCGCCGACGATGCGCTCACGCACCATCGCGCCGCCCGCGCCCTTCACCGCGAGCCCCGCGGGGGTGACGATGTCGGCGCCGTCGAAGGCGATGGCCAGGGGCCCGCGCATGCGGTCCAGGGGGATGCCCAGCGATGCGGCCAGCTCCGCGCTGGCGGGCGATGTGGGCACGCCGGTGCACCGCAGGCCCTCCCGCACGCGCTCCCCCAGGGCCCTGATGCCGGCGGCCGCCGCGCGGCCCGTGCCGAGGCCCACCCGGTCGCCGTCCCGCACCAGGGAGGCCGCGGCGCGGCCGGCCGCCTCCCACGCCCGCGCGCGTGCTGTCTCGTCGCTCACGCCCCAAAGGCTATGCGACACTCCGGGTGCATGACCGAGATCGCCGACGGCATCACCCTCATCGACACCCTCCTGGGGGGCGTCCCGGGCCGTACCACCGGCTACCTGGTGACCGGTGACCGGCCCGCGTTCGTCGATCCGGGACCGCAGACCTCCGCGGAGCACGTGGTCACGGCGCTGCGCGGCGCCGGCCTGGGACCGGACGACCTGGCGTGGATCGTGCTCACCCACATCCACCTGGACCACTGCGGCGGCGCCGGCGAGCTGGCGGCGGCCTTCCCGGGGGCGACGGTCGTGGTGCACGAGCGCGGGGTGCGGCACATGGTCGACCCGGCCCGGCTGGTGTCGGCCTCCCACGTGGTCTACGCCGAGCACGCCCCCATGTACGGCGGCATGTCGCCGGTGCCGGAGGCCCGGGTGGTCGCGGCGCCCGACGGGTTCCGCGTGGACCTGGGCGGCGGCCGGGCCCTGGAGATGATCGCCACGCCGGGCCACGCGCGGCACCACATGTCGGTGCTGGACCCGGCCACGGGGACGGTCATCGCCGGGGACGCGGTCGGCGCCCACCTGGCGGGCGGCGGGCTGTACCCCACGGTCCCGCCGGCGGATGTCGACATCCCCGCCGGGCGTGCGAGCCTCGCCCGCATCCGCGACTGGTCGCCCACGGTGGTGTCCGCATCGCACTTCGGCCCGGTGGGCGACCCCCAGGCGGCGATCGCCGTCGCCGACGAGCAGCTGGCGGTGATGGGGGAGGCCGCCCTGCGGGGCTGGCTGGCCGGCGGCGGGCGGGACGCCATCGAGCGTGAGATCGAGCGGTCCCTGCCGCTGGAGCGCGCCGTGGGCAGCCCGGAGTCCGCCGAGGAGTGGCGGCGGCTGGCCTGGTACCAGAACAACTTCGACGGCCTGGCGCGGTGGGCGGAGTCGGCGTCCGCCCCGCCCCCGGACGCGGCGTGAAACCCGTCGGGGTCGAGCTCGTCGTCATGACCGTGCTCGAGGGGGCCCTCGAAGCGCTCCTGGTGCGCCGCAGCGGCAACCAGTGGTCCCTGCCCGCCGGCACCCCCGCGCCGGAGGTGCCGCTGCAGGAGGCCGCGGCCGCGGTCCTGGCACGCCAGACCGGCATCACCGGCATCGGCCTGGAGCAGCTGTACAGCTTCGACCGCGACGGGGCGCGTCGCGTGGCGGTGGCCTACCTGGCCCTCATCGACGCCGGCCGGCACGCCCTGGAACCCGGCAGCGAGGTGGTGGAGGTGCGGTGGTTCCCGCTGGACGACCTGCCCGCGCTGCCGGCCGAGCACGCCGAGGCCCTGGAGTACGGCCGCGGCAGGCTGCGCGCGAAGACGGCCTACGCCCCCGTGGCGGTGCAGGTGCTCCCCGAGACGTTCACGCTGGGCGACCTGCAGGCCGTCTATGAGGCGGTGCTGGGCGCGCGCCTGGACACGCGGAACTTCCGCCGCGACGTGCTGGGCGCCGGTGTGGTGGAGGAGGCCGGCATGGAGCGCCGCAGCGGTCCGGGGCGCCCGGCGCGGCTGTACCGGTCGGTGCCGGGCGAGGAGTTCGCCGTGGTCGCCCGCGAACGGCGCATCGCCGGGCGGGTGCGTCCCCCCGGTTAGGGCGCTCCGTCCCGCAACGCAGGGGGCGGGCGTCACCGCGTGGCCCGGATGGCCACGGTGGGTGGCGAGTTCCATCGGAGCCCCGTGGTACCGTCCGCCGCAGACCGACCGTACGAAAGGACCTGAATGGCGTCCTCGCACCACGACGAGAACGAGCGTCTCCCGATCACCTGGCCGTTCCGGGCCGCCGGCACCGTGATGGTCCTCACCGTCGTGTGGTTCACCATGGGGTGGGGCATCCGTGACCTGGGCCCCGAGGAGCGGCTTTCCGGCCACATGCCCATCTTCTGGCTCGGCATCCTGGTCAGCGTGGTGCTGGTGGTGTTCGGCGGGGTCATCAACACCGTGCGTGAGCGCCGGCGGCTGCAGCTGCTGAGCCACGACGGCTGATCATCACGCGCCCGGCGGCGGCGGGGACCTCCTCGCCGCCGCCGCGTCGCTGGCACCGATGGCCGCGGCGCTCGGCGACGCCGAGTGGTCGTCGGCCGCATCGCTGATCGCGGGCGGGCCGCCGGCCGCCGCCGGTGCCGTTCCCTCGTACGGGGAGCTCGCGGCCACGGGCATGCGCGTCATCGAGCTGCTCGCCGCGGCGGACCGGTGGGCCGAGGCACGTGTCCAGGCCGCCCACCTGGCCGACTACTTCACCCGCGTGCGCCGGGAGGTGCATCCCGTGGCCGCGGTGGGGTTCCAGGGCCTCTGCGACGCCGCGCAGGCGCGGGACGGCGCGGAACTGGGCGAGCACCTGGAGTTCCTCCGGGAGATCCTCGGCACCTGAGCCGCCGTGGGGGGCCACCCGGCGGCCCGGTCCACTAGATTGGCGGCATGGCGGACGATCCCCCCAGCGACGGCCCCGCCTTCCGGCGCGGGCGCCTCCTGGTGGCGTCGCCGACGCTGCTGGATCCGAACTTCACCCGCACGGTCGTGCTCATGCTGGAGCACTCCACCGACGGGGCGCTGGGGCTGGTACTCAACCGGCCCACCGCGATCACGGCGCGTGACGCCCTGCCGTCACCGCTGTCCGACGCCCTGCCGGACGACGAGCTGGTGCACCAGGGCGGCCCGGTGCAGCCGGAGGCCGTGATCCTGATGGCGGACTTCGCCGACCCGGATTCGGCGGCCACGCTCACCGTGGGCAGCGTGGGGGTGGTCGATCCCAACGAGGACGCCGCGGGCCTGCCCGATCGGGTGCGTTCGGTGCGCGCGTTCGGCGGGTACGCGGGGTGGGGGGCGGGGCAGCTGGAGCGTGAGATCACCGAGGGGGCGTGGATCGACGTGGAGGCCGACGCCGCGGATGTGTTCACCGACGAGCCGGGCGCCCTGTGGCGGCGCGTGCTGGACCGCAAGGGCGGTGCGTTCCGCCTGCTGGCCCGCATGCCCGAGGACCCGAGCCTGAACTGATGGGCGCCCTCGAGACCCCGCTGTGCGGCCTGCTGGGCATCCGCCACGCGATCCTGCTGGCGGGCATGGCCGGCGGCCCGAACACCCCGGAGCTGGTGGGGGCCGTGTCCCGCGCCGGCGGGCTGGGGGTGCTGGGCGTGTCGGGCACCACCGCGGACGCCACCGCCGAGGCCACCCGCGCGGCGGTGCGGCTCGCCGGCGGTGCCCCGGTGGGCGTGAACCTGCAGCTGGCCGGCGCGACCGACGCGACCACCACCCGGGAGCGCATGCTGAAGGTGCTCGCCCCGTTCCGCGAGGAGCTCGGCCTGCCGCCCGACCCGCCCCCGCCGCCGGCGCCGGACCCGCCGTTGGTGCTCCTCGAGGCCGCGCTGGACGCCGGGGCCCGGGTGGTCACCACCTGGCACGACCCGGCGCCCGTCCTGCCCGTCGCAGGCGCCGCCGGGGTCCCCGTGCTGGCGATGACCACCAGCGTGGCCGGCGCCCTCGCCGCGCGCGCCGCGGGGGCGGATGCGGTCATCGCCCAGGGCTCGGAGTCCGGGGGCCACCGCAGCCGGTTCGGCCCGGGCGCGGCGACGGCGTCGGAGACCGGCACGCTCGCGCTTGTGCCGCAGGTCGTGGACGCGCTGGGGCACGGCGTGCCGGTGGTCGCCAGCGGCGGCATCGCCGACGGCCGCGGCATCGCGGCCGCGTTGCTGGTCGGAGCCCAGGGGGTGTCGCTGGGCACCCTGTTCCTGGCGGCCACCGAGAGCGGGGTCACCGACACGTACCGCCGTGCGCTGCGCGAGACCCTGCCGCAGGACACGGTGGTGACCGACGCCGTCACGGGCCGCCCGGCACGCTGGATCCGGAACCGCATCGTCGACGCCCTGGTCACCGCGAACGCGGGGACGCTGGGGTGGGGCGCGCAGGGCGCCCTCATGGCGGACCTGCGGCGCGAGGCGACGCGGCAGGGCAGGGCGGACCTCATGACGATGCTCGCCGGCCAGGCCGCGGCGATCGGTGCGGAGCCCCGGCCGGCCGACCGGATCGTGCGGGACCTGGTGGAGGGCACCGGGGCCGCGCTCGCCGCCGCGCGGGGCTGACGGGCACGCCAACGGCCGGGGGCCCGGTCTCCCGGGCCCCCGTGTGGTGCTGACTCGCGCCGCCGTGGCGGCGCGGGACTACATGAGGCGGGCGGAGTCCGGGAGGCTCGCCAGCTTCTGCAGCGACTGGCTCTCCACCTGGCGGATGCGCTCGCGCGTGACGTTGAACATGCGGCCCAGCTCGTCGAGCGTGCGGGGCTTCTCGCCGCGCAGCCCGTACCGCAGCTCCAGGACGCGACGCTCACGGTAGGAGAGCTGGTCCAGGAGGTCCCGCAGGGCCTGCTCGCGCAGGGACACCTCGGCCGACACCTCGGGGGCCACGGAGGTCTCGTCCGCGAGGAAGCGGCCGAGCTCCGACTCCTCCTCCTCGCCGACCGGCTTCTCGAGGGAGACGGTGGGCTGGGCGGAGCGCAGGATCTCCTCGACCTCGTCGGCGGGCAGGCCGGCGGCCTCGCCGATCTCCTCGACGGTGGGCTCACGGCCGAGCTGGCCGATGAGGACCCGCTCCGCGCGGCTGATCTGGTTGAGCTTCTCCACGACGTGCACCGGGATGCGGATGGTGCGGCCCTTGTCCGCGAGGGCGCGGGTCACGGCCTGCCGGATCCACCAAGTGGCGTACGTCGAGAACTTGAAGCCGCGGCGCCAGTCGAACTTCTCGACGGCGCGCACCAGGCCGAGGGTGCCCTCCTGGATGAGGTCCAGGAACGGCAGGCCGCGGCCGCGGTAGCCCTTCGCGATGGAGACGACGAGGCGCAGGTTGGCCTCGACCATCTGCCGCTTGGCCTCCTGGTCGCCGTTCTCGATCCGCTTCGCGAGGCGCACCTCGTCGGCGGCGGTGAGCAGCGGTACCCGGCCGATGTCCTTCAGGAAGAGCTGGAGGGCGTCGGTGGTCTGCTCCACCACGGCGGTGGGGCGGCGCGGGCGGTCCGACTCGTCGGCGACCTCGGCGGCGCGCTGCAGGGCCTCGGACTGCTCGAGCAGTTCGATGCCCGCCTCCTCGAGCTGCTGGTAGACCTCCTCCGCGACGTCGGTGTCGAGCCCGAGGCCGTCGAGCACCTCGGCGATCTCCTCCAGGCCGAGGAAGCCCAGCTCCTGCCCGCGGACGATCAGCGCCCTGAGCTCACCGTCGTACTTCAATCCGCCAAGTTGCTGCGTGGACATCCGCCTCCGTTTCTGACGTCGAGATGACGTGGTCGATCATGACCGGGGCGCACGACGTCGCATTTGCGGGCACGGGGCACCGGCGAGTGGCCGGTGTGTCCGAAGGGGTTGCGGTGTCGGGCGGCGGTCCGGGCGCGAGGCGTCGTTCAACCGGTCTCAGCCGGGCGCCCGTGAAACGACCCGGAGCAATATCTGCGCTTTGCGATCCGGCGTCAAGGGTGGATTCCTGCCGAATCGCCTGTGGAACCCGGGTTCCGGCGGGATCAGCCCGCGGAACACACCGGCCACTGGCCGGGACCGGCACGTTCGTACAGGATCCGGGCGCGCATGTCCTGCTCGGCCTCGGACGCGGAGGCGGGGTCGCCGGAGCCCCCGACGGCCGCCCATGTGGAGCGGGTGAATTGATATTTGCCGCGGTAGTCGCCGCCGGGGGAGACGGCCCCGGGGTTGCCGCCGGACTCGCACTGGGCGATCCGCGCCAGATGCGCGTTCACCGAGTCGCCGGAGCCGGACGGCGCGGCGGCGCCCTGGGAGCCGGATGCCGGGACCAGGGACGTGGGCACCGGGTCGGGGCCGCTTGAGGCCGTCACCTGCTCGGGCGTGGCGCCGGGGGCGGCCGCGGCGGCGGCGCGGCGCTGGGCGTCGGCGATCGCCGCGCGCTGGGCGGCGGCGGCCTCCATGCCCGACAGCGCGCTCTGGGCGGCGCCGAGGATGCGCTGCCGCTCGCCGGCGAGGGCCCGCAGCTGGGCGAGGCGCCGGCCGGCCTCAGCACGGTTCTTGCCCGCCTCCTGGCGGTCCTCGACGAGTTGCACGCGCAGCTCGGCGAGGCGCGTCCGCGCGGCGGCGAACCCCTCCATGATGTCGCGGTCCTGGTCGGCGACGCGCCGGACCATGTCGTAGCTGTCCACCGCGGAGGTGAGGCTGCCGGAGGACACCAGCACCTCGACCATCGACGGCGGGTTCTGGGCGTAGATCTGGCGCAGCCGCTGGGCGAGGCGGTCCTGGGACAGCGCGAAGTTCGTCGCGGCGACCTTCTGCTGGCCGGCGTTGTCGGAGATGCGGCGCTCCAGGCGGCGCACGGTGTCGTCCGCCGCGCCGTACGCCAGCTCCGCCGCCTCGGCCTCGCCGTTCACCTGCAGCAGGCTGGCCTCGAGCGCGCGGACCTTGGCCCGCTGCCCGTCGATGCCGCCGCCCTGCCCGCCCGCCGGGACCACGGCAAGGGCGAACGCCCCGGCGAGGGTGGCGGCCGTGAGGGCCGTTGCCAGGGCGGCTCCGCGGGGGTGCGGCCGGAACCTGTGAGGTTGGTCGTCGGCGTGTGCCATACGTGTCGGGGGTGCCCGGATGACGGGTCGTCAGGGCACCGGCGGGCACGCTACCACGCCCCGCGGAGGCTTGGGGAGAGGTGGGGCCGCATGGGTTGCGGACCTCGCGTGATCCGCGGGTTAGGCCGTTGCCGCCGGGTCGGCCGGGGGCGGGTCGGCGTCGTCCCAGGCGAAGCCGGTGGGGTGCGCGGCCGGGGCCAGCGGGCTGGGCGGGATGCCGGGGCCGGGGGAGGGCCAGTGGAAGCCCCGGGGGGCGACGTCGTTCGGCGCGTCGGGGTGGAACAGGGACGCGAGATACTGGATCTGGCCGCGGCCCGCGCCGATCTCGAAGAACCCGCCGCCGTACATGCCGATGCCCGCGGCCTCGCAGTGGTCGTACACCGCCATCAGGGCCCGCAGGCTCCCGAACCGGCATGGCTTGATGTTCACCATCCGCGGCGTGTGCGCCAGGGAGGTGACGTCCTCCAGCGTGTGGATCGGCGCGTCCCAGGTGACCCGGTCCATGTGCGGCGCCAGGATCGCCGCGATGTCCGGGTCGGTGAGGTGCGGGTCCTCGATCCAGGCATCGGGCCACGCCGCCAGGCACCGTTCGTACAGCGCCGGATCGGGGCGGGTGTCCACCAGCGTCCCGGTGTAGAGCGCCTTGAAGTCCAGCGACCGCACGCGTCCCGGGGCGACCCGGGTGATGGCGTCCACGAGGTCCTGGTCCCAGTCGTTCGTGGCGTCCAGCTTGAACGTGAGGTCCGGGTACAGGGCCAGGCGGGCCTCGAGCGGCGCGGTGGTGGACGGCGTGCCCAGGCGCAGCGAGAGGAGGTAGTCGACGGGGCGGGCCGTGCGGTCCAGCGCCGCGGCGAGGGACGCGCCGGCCTGCCGCAGGGCGAGGTCCAGCAGCGCCGCCTCGAAGCCCCACCTGCGGAACAGCGGACCCAGGGGGTTCTCGCCGCCCGGGACCAGGTCACTGGCCCCGAGGATCCCGGACACCTCCTCGACGGTTGATGCGCGGGCGAGGTCGATCGCCTGCCCGGCCTCCAGGAACCGGGCGATGTCGGGCTCCTCGTACCAGGCGTCCTCGCCGCGGCCGGTGTGCCCGGCGCCGTGCATGTGGATCTCGACCGAGATGCGCTGGAAGCCGCTGGAGGTGGGGCGGGTGAGCTCGTGCAGGGTGTAGCCCTCCACCCGCACCGGCAGGCCCGCGATGTGCGCGTAGGTGCTCATGGCCTCACGTACCCGGCGATGCGGGACTTGATCACCTCGGCGTCCGCGGGAACGACCTCGCAGCGGCGGGGGAGCGACTCGATCCCGGCGAGCGGCGCCGGCATGGGCGGGGTCACGCCGGTGGCCTCCCGCACCACGTCGGCGAACTTCACGGCCTGCGCGGTCTCCAGCACGATCATGGGGACCCCCGGCTCGGTGTGGTCACGGGCGACGCGCACGCCGTCGGCGGTGTGGGTGTCGATGAGCCGGCCGGTCCCGCGGTGCACCGCGGCGATCGTCGCGAGCCGGTCGGCGTGGGTGCTGCGCCCCGAGGAGAACCCGAAGGCCGCCCCGCGCGCGAACTCCGCGGGGGTGAGCGTGAACCCGCCGTCGGCGGTGACGGCGTGGCCGAACAGGTGCCGGGTGCGGCCGGGGTCGCGGTCCACGACGTCGAAGACGAACCGCTCGAAGTTGGACGCCTTGGAGATGTCCATCGACGGGCTGGAGGTCTCGTGGGTCTCGGCCGCGCCGCGCACCCGGTAGGTGCCGGTGCGGAAGAACTCGTCGAGGACGTCGTTCTCGTTGGTGGCGGTCACCAGGCGGCGGATCGGCACGCCCATCATGCGGGCGACGTGCCCGGCGCAGATGTTCCCGAAGTTGCCGGAGGGGACGGTGAAGCTCACCTCTTGGTCGTCGCGGTCGGTCGCGCGCAGCCAGCCGCGCACGTAGTAGACGACCTGCGCGAGCAGCCGGGCCCAGTTGATGGAGTTCACGGTGCCGATGCGCATGCGGCGCTTGAACTCCAGGTCGCCGGAGACGGCCTTCACGATGTCCTGGCAGTCGTCGAAGACGCCCTCCACGCACAGGTTGTGGATGTTCGGGTCCTGCAGCGTGAACATCTGGGCCTGCTGGAAGGGGCTCATGCGCCCGTTCGGGCTGAGCATGAACACGCTGATCCCGGCCTTGCCGCGCATGGCGTACTCGGCGGCGCTGCCGGTGTCGCCGGAGGTGGCGCCCAGGATGTTCAGCGTCTCGCCGCGGCGCCCGAGCTCGTACTCGAACAGGTTGCCGAGCAGCTGCATCGCCATGTCCTTGAAGGCGAGGGTGGGGCCGTTGGAGAGCCCCTGCAGCAGCAGCCCGTCCCCGAGGGGCTCCAGCGGCGTGATCTCCTCGGTGCCGAAGATCTCCGCGGTGTAGGTGCGGGCGACGATGTCCCGCAGGTCCCGCGGCGGGATGTCGTCGACGTACAGCCCGAGCACCGCCTCGGCGAGCTCCGCGTAGCTGAGGGACCGCCACGACCGCAGGGTTCCGGCGTCCACCCGGGGGTAGCGGTCGGGCATGTACAGGCCCCCGTCGGGGGCGAGGCCCTCCAGCAGGATCTCGCTGAACCGCCGCCCGGCGTCTTCGCCGCGGGTGCTGAGGTACCGCAGCGGCGCGGGAGGCGGGGAGGTCGTCACGGCCCCGAGGCTATTGGATCGCGGAGGGGGCCGCCGCTAGCGTTCCGCCCCGTGCCGCGCCCGATCGCCCTGCTCGCATGTGCCGCCGCCCTCGCCGGCGCGGTCCCGGCCGCCGCCGCCCAGGCGCCGGTGGTGTGGATCCAGGCGGGCCACCAGGGTCCCCGGGAGCCCGGCTACCGCGCCCAAACCGGCGCCGGCAGCGGCCCGTTCGGCTCCGAGATGGCGTTCAACGAGCGCGTCGCGGCGAGCGTCGTGCGGCGGCTGCGGAGCAAGGGTGTCGATGCCCGGCGCACGCCCGGGCTGGTGACCCCGTGGGGCGCGGAGGGCGCGACGTTCGTGAGCATCCATCACGACACCCCGGATGGGTCGGCGGCCATCGGCCATGCGATCTTCGGGGCGAACGAGAACTGGTACCACGGTGAGGGCGGCGGCACCGCCAGCCCCGTCCCGTACGGCGATTCCGCGAGGCACCGGAAGGCCACCACCGTGTCGCGGGCGGTGGAGCGCCGCTCCCGGGCGCTTGCGAACCGCCTGTCGAAGCGCTTCGGCCGCATCCGCACCACCGCGTTCGGGGCGTTCGCGCCGTTCGGCGGCGTGGTCCCGAGGGACGGGAACGTCCGGATGATGCGGTTCTACGGCTACTACCGCACCCGCGCGCAGGCCCGCATCCTCATCGAGTGCGGCGCCGGGACCCGCGACGACGCCTTCCTGAGCCGCACCGAGCTCATCGGCGCGGCGATCACCGGAGCGGTCGTCGAGGACCTGCGCGCCAGGGGTCTGCGCGGCTGACCGCACGCGAGGTTGCAGCGCCAGAAGCCGCCGAATCCCACCCCGACATCCGAGTCGACACCACAGGAGACGCCTCTCGGTACCGGTGTGGACGCTGATCCCGTTCAGGCGCAGAGCAGCCCATTGTGGATGGCGAGGGTCAGATGCCGGGAGCCATGGACGGCGACCTGGAGTCAGATCCAGGCAGGCGCAAGCCGTGGTTCCTG
>JADLHW010000035.1 GCA_020848615.1 Thermoleophilia bacterium | reverse complement strand
GGCAGCTCACGGTGACGCTGCCGGGCAGCACCGTCCAGGTGCCCGCCCTCACGGCCATGCGGGAGTGGGTGCGCCTGGCCGTGCGGACGCCCAACAGCTCCATCCCCGCGGCCCCCGGCCGTCCCGGGACGCCGCTGGCGGACGTCGCCGCGGGCCGGAACCTGTTCGTCACGGCGGGCTGCGCCGACTGCCACACCGGCGGCAAGTGGTCCACGAGCACCAAGGCGTTCATCTCGCCGCCCGCCGGCGCGGACATCGCCACCGAGACCCTGGTTCCGCCGGCGACCCCCAGCCCGGGCAACGACCCGGTCACCAACCAGTACCTGCCGGCGCTGCTGAAGGACATCGGCTCGTTCGGCCTGGGCGTGCCCGGCGGGACGAACCCGCTCGGCAACAACATCGGGGCGGACGAGAAGGCGTCCGCGACGCTGAGCCTCGTGAACGGGAACCTCACCTCCGCAGCGGCGAAGGACGCCCTGGGCAAGGACTTCAACGCCGATGGGAAGGGCAACGGCTACAACGTGCCGTCCCTGCTGGGCCTGCTGTCCCTGCCGCCGTACCACCACAACGGCGCCTGCGAGTCCCTCGCGTGCGTGGTGGGCAACCCCAAGCACCGCACGGTGAACGGCACCCGGCCCGACGGCCTGGTGAACCCGTCCGACCAGGCGAGGGTCGTGGCCTTCCTGGAGTCCATCGACGCCACCACCAACCCGCTGCCGTAGGGCACGCGGCCACCCCGCCTCACGGCCACGGGGCGCCTCCCTCGGTGGGAGCGCCTCGTGTGCTGTGATGGCGCGCGTGGCGGGGCCGGTGATCAGGGGATGGCGAAGGCCGCGGCCCTGGCGGCGCGGGGCATGCGCCACACCCTGGACCGGATCGTCATGCGGCGGGAGGTGCGCCACGCGGACGAGCCGCCGGCGCCCCACGGCATGCGGTGGCTCGCGGGTGCGGACCTCGACCGGGCCGAGCCGCTCGAGGTCCACGACGACTCCTTCGCGGAAGATCCCGCTCACGGCGCCCGCGACGCCCGGGGACCTGGACCGCATGCCGGACGGTGCGAGCGCCTGGCCGGAGGGCACATCGCTGCCGGCGGCGGCGGCGAGCTGCGGGCGGTCATCGCCCCCGGCAACGACGCGTCCCTGGGCCGGCACGCCGCGGAGGGCTTCACCGAGCACGCGCGGAAGGCCGTGTGGGACATGACGCTGGCGTAGGCTCACGCCGCCCGCCGTCACCGCCAGGGAGGCCGACCACGTGACCGCGCCGGACCCCGCGATCCTCGCCGGGCTGCTGCCCAGGGTGAGCAGCAGCGCCCTCCACGACGTGCTGGTGAAGATCCACGCCCACCCCTGCGCGATCACCGGGCTCACGACTCCGACGCCGGACCGCCGGCTGTTCGGTCCCGCGGCGACCATCCGGTTCCTGCCGTACCGCGCCGACCTGGTGGACCCGCGGGAGCACGACTTCGCCCGGGCGTACTACCGGGCGGTGGGCGCGTCGGCCGCCGGGAAGGTGCTGGTGATGTCCTGCGGGGGCCACCCGGACGGGGCGCTGGCCGGCGGCAAGAAGATGACGCGGGCGGCGTTCCAGGGCGCGGCCGGGGTGCTGGCCGGCGGGCGGCTGCGGGACCTGCACGAGCTCGCCGCCGAGGGGCTGGCGATCCACTGCACGGGGGAGCAGATCGTGCCCGCCAACACCCTCCTGATGCCCGTGGCGTCGAACGTGCCGGTGCAGGTGCGCGGCGTCACGGTGGTGCCCGGCGACTGGATCCACGCCGACCGGTCCGGTGCGGTGGTGATCCCGGCACCGGTCGTGGAGCGCGTGATGCGGGACGCGGTGGCGCTGGAGGACGCGGACCTGGCGGTCATCGAGCGCAGCCGCGACGAGGCCGCCGACCGGGCGGCCAACGCCTGACCATGGGGCGGGCGGCGGGCATCGCGGTCGCGGCGGGCGTCGCCGTGCTCGCCGCCGCGCCGGCCGCGTCGGCGGGCAGCACGGCGGCCCTCGATCACCTGTCCGGGGTGCGCAACCCCGCCACCGGGACGCCCAGCGTGCCGGGCGAAACGCCGCAGCGCGTCCGGGCGACGGCCGCCTGGGCGGCCATCGCCGTCGCCGCGGGCGGTGAGGACCCCGCCGCCTGGCGCAGCGGCGGGCGAAGCCTGGCGGGGGCGGTGGGCCGCCGGCCCGGTTCCGCCGTCATCCCCGTCGCCCGCTGGACCCTGGCGGCCCACGCCTCCCGCCGCCTCACCGCGCGGGACGCCCTGGCCGTGCGGCTGGCCCTCGCGGCCGCGGGCCGTCCCGACGGCGGCATCGGGGCGGGCGACCTGGACACGGCGTGGGCGCTGCTGGCCCTCGCGGTCACCGGCCCGGACGCGGCCGCCCAGGCCCAGCCGGCCCTCGCCGCGCTGCGCGCCCGCCGGCATGCCGACGGCGGCTGGGCCTCGGAGAGCGACCCCGCGTCCGACACGGCCGCGACGGCCGCCGCCGCGCAGGCGCTCGCCGCCTGGGGCGAACCGGCCGGCGGGCCGGTCCTGTCCGGGACGCGCCGGTGGCTCCTGGCGGCCCGGCGGCCGGACGGCGGGGTCGCCCCGCGGGTGACGGGGCGGTCCACCTCCGTGGACACCGCCTGGGCGGCGCTGGCGGTGTGGGCGATGGGGGAGTCCCCCCGGGCCAGGCCGTGGGCCCGTGCGGGCCGCTCACCGCTGGCGTTCATCGGTGCCCGCCAGCGGGCGGACGGCGGCGTGGCCGACACGCGCGGCGCCCCGTCGTCGACGTTCGCGACGGCGCTGGCGGTGCTCGCCATGCGTGGCCGCCCCCTGCCGGTCGGACCGGCCGCGGCGGGTGCCGTGACCCGGCGGGCGCCGGTGGTCGTGCGGCGCAGTCCCGCGCCCGGCGACCCGCCCGGGACGCTGGTGCTCGTGCGGTACCGGGACGAGACGGGCGGCACCGGCGTCGACCCCGCCTCGGTGCGCGTGCTCGTGGGCGGCGCCGACCTCACGCGCGCGGCGCGGATCAGCCGGTTCGGCCTCCAGCTGCCCGCCGCCGCCCTGCCGTCCCTGCCGGCGGTCCTGGAGCTGCGGATCGCCGACCGGGCCGGCAACCGGCGCGTGGAGCGGTGGACGCTGGGGCGGCGCGCGGACGGCCTCGGGTAGGCTCCCGGGCGACCGATGGTGAACCGGCGAACGAGTTGCGGGGCGCGCGCGCCGATGCAAGACTCGTGTGGGATCGCGACCAAGGGATGGCGACATGGTGACCCTCACACCCTCCGCCGCTGAGCGGTTGAAGGAACTGGTCTCGCAGGACGCGGACGGCGCGGCCGGCCTGCGGCTCGAGGTCATCCCGGGCGGCTGCTCGGGGTTCGAGTACTCCCTGTCGCTGGGCGCGGCCGGCGACGGCGACGAGATCATCGAGGCGCACGGCGCGCGGGTGATCGTCGACCGCTTCAGCCTGCCCTACCTGCTGGGCGCCGAGGTGGACTACGAGCAGAGCTTCCAGGGCGCGGGGTTCGTCATCAACAACCCCAACGCCACCGGTTCCTGCGGCTGCGGCAAGAGCTTCAACGCCTGACCGGCGGCGGGGGCGCTAACCGCCGTAGTCGGCGGTCACCAGGATCTGGTCGCAGTCGCCCACCACGGCGACGCCCACGCCCGTGACCCTGAGCTGCGGGTCCAGCAGGTTCTTGCGGTGCCCGGGGCTGTCCATCCACAGCTCCACCACCCACGCGGCGGTGCCGGCATCGCAGCCCGGCACCATGGCGATGTTCTCCGCCATGCGCTTGTTCTTCGGGAAGCCCTCGCCGACGAGCCGGGTCCAGAACGGCGCGCCGTTCCCGCTCTCGTGCTGGAACGCGCCGGTGCGCGCCATGTAGGCGCTGTGCCGGCGGGCGGCGCGCGTGAGGACCGCGGCGCCGCGGAGGACCGGGCGCTTGCGCTGCACGCGCTCGGCGTTCATGGCCTTGATGACGGCCTTCTCGAGGGCCGCCGCCGACACCCGGTTCTGGTCCGGGGTGTCCTGGGCCGGTGCCGGCGCGGTCGCGAGCATCAGTGCCGCGAGCGCCAGGAGGGTGTGTCTCGTCCGTGAGCGCAATGCCCCCCTGGTATCGGCGGCACCCCCCGGAAGCCTGACCGCTCCCAAGCGGTTCTAGAGGATCCTCTACATCCGGCCGCCGTGGGGTGACCGTCCCGCCGGCGTTCCCACGGCGGACTCCGTGTCCACCGCCCGAGCGGCAGGCTCGCCCGTGGACCCGACCCCCCGTTCGAGCCTGATCGAGGGCAACCTCGCGCCCCTGCTGTTCACCGTGCCGGAGGAGGGCGGGAGCAGCATCGGCATCGAGTACGACCCCGCGTGGACGTGATCGTCGGCACGATGGACGACGGCCGCATCGTCGAACGGCCCTTCAGCGGCCGCCTGGACGCGGTCCGGCAGACCCGGCATGACGACCTGGTCGCGAACGTCGGCGTGCATGAGGCCGGCCACGCCGTCGCATACGGCGTGCTGTTCGGCCGCACCGCTGCAGCTCACCTCCCGGGTCACGGGGTCGTTCGCCGCGGATCTCACCGCGCACCCCCGGGACCGACCGAAACCGAGGCCGGTCACGCGCGGGCGGCGGCCGCCGCCCGCGCGATCACGAGGTCCTCGTCGGTGGGGACGACGCGCACCTCGCAGCCCGCGCCGGGTGCGCTCACCACGGGCGCGTTCGCCGCGTTGGCGGCCGGGTCCAGCACGACCCCCAGGTGCGCGAGCCCGTCGCAGATCCCGGCGCGCACCTCCGGGCTGTGCTCGCCGATGCCGCCGGTGAACACCAGCACGTCCACGCCGCCCAGGGTCGCGGCCATCGCCCCGGCGTGTCGCCGCGCCGCGTGGCAGAACATGTCCACGGCGAGCGCGGCGCGCGGGTCGCCGCCGCGACGCTCCACCAGCGTGCGCATGTCCGGCGTGCCCCCGACCCCCAGCAGCCCCGACTCGCGGTTCACCAGCCGGTCGAGGGCCTCGGCGTCCAGGCGATCCTCGCGCATGAGGTGCAGCAGCAGGCCGGGGTCGAGGTCGCCCGCGCGGGTGGCCATCATGAGCCCCGCGCTGGGCGTGAACGACATTGTGGTGTCCGCGGGCCGGCCGTCGCGGACGGCGGCCATGCTCGCCCCCGCGCCCAGATGGCACATCAGCACCCGCGACGGCGGGGGCCCGCCCAGGGTGGACAGCACGTACTCGTAGCTCAGGCCGTGGAAGCCGTACCGGCGCACGCCGCGCTCCCACAGGGCCTCCGGCACCGGCAGCCGCTGGGCGATCTCCGGCATCGCCCGGTGGAACGCGGTGTCGAAGCACGCCACGTGCGGGACCCCGGGCAGGCGCGCCCGGGCGGCGCGCGCCACCTCCAGCTGGACGGGCACGTGCAGCGGCGCCAGCGGGGCGACGGCGTCCAGCTCGGCCAGCACGGCGTCGTCGAGCACGGCGGGGGCGTGGCGGTCGCCGCCGTGCACCACCCGGTGCCCCACCGCCGCCGGCCGGATCCCGGCGTCCCCCAGCCGTTCGAGCACCGCCCCGGCCGCGGCGGCGTGGCCCCCGCCGGTGAGCCCGCCGGCCTCGCCGCGGTCCAGGCGGCGGCCGGCGGGCATCTCCAGGACGGTGTGCTTGAGCGACGAGGAGCCGGCGTTGAACGCCAGGACGATCACGGGCCGGGCCACTCCCACTCGCGCACCGACGGCAGGTCCTCGCCGTGCTCCCGCACCCAGTACCGGTGCTCGGTGAGGGCGTCCCGCATGCGCTGCTTGGTGTGCGCCGCCCGGCTGCCCAGCGACGGCACCCGGTCGATCACGTCCATCACCAGGTGGAACCGGTCGATGTCGTTGCGCACCGCCATGTCGAACGGCGTGGTGGTGGAGCCCTCCTCTTTGTAGCCGCGCACGTGCAGGTTGTCGTGGTTGGTGCGCCGGTAGGTGAGCCGGTGGATGAGCCACGGGTAGCCGTGGTAGTTGAAGATGATCGGCCGGTCCTTGGTGAACAGGCTGTCGAAGTCCCGGTCGGTGAGGCCGTCGGGGTGCTCGCCCTCGGGCTGCAGTCGCATGAGGTCCACGACGTTCACCACCCGCACCAGCAGCTCGGGATGGTGCTCGCGCAGCAGCGCGACGGCCGCCAGGGTCTCCATGGTGGGGACATCCCCCGCGCAGGCCATCACGACGTCCGGGTCGCGCCCCTCGTCGTTGCTCGCCCAGTCCCAGATGCCGATGCCGGCCTCCACGTGGCGGATGGCGGCGTCCATGTCCAGGAACTGCAGGGCCGGCTGCTTGCCGGCCACGATCACGTTCACCAGGTTCCTGGACCGCAGCGCCCGCTCGGCGACCAGCAGCAGCGTGTTGGCGTCCGGCGGCAGGTACACGCGGATGACGTCGGCCTTCTTGTTCACGACGTGGTCGATGAAACCCGGGTCCTGGTGGGAGAACCCGTTGTGGTCCTGACGCCACACGTGGGAGGTGAGCAGGTAGTTCAGCGACGCGATGGGGGCCCGCCACGGGATCTCGCGGGAGGTGACCTTCAGCCACTTGGCGTGCTGGTTGAACATGGAGTCCACGATGTGGACGAACGCCTCGTAGGTGTTGAACAGCCCGTGGCGGCCGGTGAGGAGGTAGCCCTCCAGCCACCCCTGCAGGGTGTGCTCGGAGAGGATCTCCATGACCCGCCCGTCGGGGGACAGGAACGCGTCGTCGTCGGGGTCGGTCTCCGCGACCCACGCGCGGCCGGTGGCCTCGAACACCGCCTGGAGGCGGTTGGAGGCCGTCTCGTCGGGGCCGAAGATGCGGAAGTTCCGGGCCTCGGCGTTCATGCGCAGCACGTCGGCGAGGTACCCGCCGAGGGCCCTGGTGGCCTCGCCGCTGGAGCGCCCGGGATCCGGCACGGGGACCGCGTATGTGCGGGCATCCGGCAGCCGCAGGGCGCGCAGCAGGGTCCCGCCGTTGGTGTGCGGGTTCGCGCTCATGCGGCGCGGGCCGGCGGGCGCGCAGGCCAGCAGCTGCGCGGTGGGCCGCCCGCGGTCGTCGAACAGCTCCTCCGGGCGGTACGAGCGCAGCCACGCCTCCAGCGCCGCCAGGTGCGCGTCGTTGCCCGCCAGGCCGGACAGCGGCACCTGGTGGGATCGCCAGTTGCCCTCGGTGCGGTGCCCGTCGACGCTCGCCGGGCCGGTCCAGCCCTTGGGGCTGCGCAGCACGATCGCCGGCCAGCGCGGCCGTGAGGTGTCCCCGCCCTCGCGGGCGTTCGCCTGGATCGCGGCGATGCGGTCCAGCGCCCAGTCCACCGCCGCCGCCATCTGACGGTGCATGGGTGCGTGCTCGCTGCCCGAGACGGTCACCGGCTCGTAGCCGTACCCGGTGAGCAGCGCGTCGAGCTCGGCCTGCGGGATGCGGGCGAGCACCGTGGGGTTCGCGATCTTGAAGCCGTTGAGGTGCAGGATGGGCAGCACGGCCCCGTCGGTGGCGGGGTTCAGGAACTTGTTCCCGTGCCAGCTGGCCGCCAGGGGACCGGTCTCGGCCTCCCCGTCGCCGATCACGCAGGCGGCCACCAGGCCGGGGCTGTCCAGCACCGCCCCGAAGGCGTGTGACAGCGCGTAGCCCAGCTCGCCGCCCTCGTGGATGCTTCCCGGGCTCTCGGGGGCGTGGTGGCTCGGCACGCCGCCGGGGAAGGAGAAGCGCTTGAACAGGCGGCGCATGCCCTCCTCGTCGAGCGACACGTCCGGGTACACCTCGCTGTAGGTGCCCTCCAGCCAGGCCGCCGCCAGCATCCCGGGGCCGCCGTGGCCGGGGCCGGCGATGTACAGCATGTCCAGGTCCCGCGCGCGGATCGCGCGGTTGAGGTGCGCGTAGGTGAACGTGAGGCCCGGGGTGGTGCCCCAGTGCCCCAAGAGGCGGGGCTTCACGTGGCCGGCCGACAGCGGTTCCCGCAGCAGCGGGTTCGCCATGAGGTAGATCTGGCCGACGGACAGGTAGTTCGCCGCCCGCCACCAGGCGTCGATGGCGGCGATCTCGCCGTCGCCGAGCGCCGTCGCGGGGACGTGGGTGGTGGTCACTGCCATGTGGCTCCCTCCTCGGTCGCGCGCCGGATGCGGATGCCCCCCGCGTCCCCTACCCGTCGATGCGCGCGCGCATGTGGCGCGTGTCGCGCCCGGTCAGTCCATCATCGCCCCGCGCAGGCCGCCGACGGCCGTCTCGGGGTGGAACGGATCCGCGACCACCGCCGACGCGACACGGCATGCGAACGCCGTCGCGCGCGTGAGTGCGTCCAGGTCCCCCAGTTGCGCGGCGCCCAGCTCCCGGTGCCGCCACCAGGCCAGGAACGCCCCGCCGAACGCGTCGCCGGCGCCGATGGTGTCCACGACGGTCACCGCCGGTGCGGCGACGTCCGCCGCGCCGGACGGCGTGATGGCCGTGGCACCGGCGCCGCCGCGGGTGAGCAGCACCGCCCGCGCGCCCCGCTCCAGCATCCGGCGGGCCGCGTCCGGCGTGGACGCCTCCGGCTCAAGCAGGGCCAGGTCGTCGGCGCTCACCTTCACCAGGTCCGCGCGGGCCAGGACCCGCTCGAGGCGCGCCCGGAAGGCCTGGTCGCCGGCCACCTGGGGGCGCAGGTTGGGGTCCACGCTCACCAGCACCTCGGGCGGCGCCGTGAGCACCACGTGCTCGGCGGCGTCCGCCAGGGGGCGCAGCGCCAGGCCCAGGGCGCCCACGTGCAGCACCGACAGGCCGGCGGGGAGGGCGTCGCGGGCCTCGGCCGGCTCCAGGCCGGGGGCCGAGGTGCCCGCGAACGAGAAGGTGTAGGTCGCCACGCCGCGCCCGTCGACCTCCGCCAGCGCGAGCGTGGTGGGATCGTCGGTGTCGACGATGCCGGCGGGGTCGACGCCGTAGCCTGCGAGGGCCTCCCGCAGCCGCATGCCGTACGCGTCGCGGGAGATGCGCCCCACCAGGCGCACCGGCTCGCCGAGCAGTGCGACGGTGCGGGCCAGGTTGAAGTTCGCGCCGCCGCACCGCGCCTCGGCGGGCCGGCCGGGCGCGTGGACCAGGTCGATGAGCGCCTCGCCGACGACGGCGATCATGCGGCACCCCCGGGCGGGATCTCACCCGATCCGCGCGGCACCAGGCGGGTGGGCAGCACGACGCGCTCGTGGTCGCCGGCCGCCCCGTCGATGCGGGCGAACAGCCGCGTGGCGGCGACCGCGCCCATGCCGGAGGGATCCTGGGCGACGACGCTGATGCCGGGCTCGACGAGGTCCGCCAGGTCCAGGTCGTCGAACCCCACCAGCGCCACGCGGTGCTGCAGGCCGAGCTCGCGCAGGCGGTAGACCACGCCCACGGTGATGGTGTTCCGGGCCGTGAACAGCGCCGTCGGCGGGTCGGCGGCCGCCAGCATGGCCGCCGCCGCGTCGCCCGCGGCCCGGGGGTCCCGCACGCCCATGCGCACCAGCGACGGGTCGCGTGGCAGGCCGGCGGCCTGGAGGGCGGCGTCGTGGCCGGCCAGGCGCTCCCGGGCGGTGAACGTCGACTCCGCGTCGCCGAGGAACCCGATGCGCCGGTGGCCGCGGGCGATGAGGTGGGCGACGCCCGCCGAGGTGCCGCCCGCGTTGTCGCTCATCACCACGTCCGCGTCGATGAAACCCGGCGGGCGGTCCACGAACACCAGCGCGACGCCGGCCTCCCGGTCCCGCGCCAGGTACGACTGGTCGCGGGCGGCCGGGGCGATCACGAGGCCGTCCACCCGGCGGCCCAGGAATGCCTGGGTGAGCTCCCGCTCCCGGGCGGGATCCTCGTCCGAGCTGCCCACGATGGTGAGCACGCCCCGCATGCGGGCGATGTCCTCCACGCTGCGGTAGACGGCCTGGAAGAACGCGTTGGCGACGTCCTCGAACACCAGGCCGATGGTGAGGCTCACGCGGTCCGCGCGGCGAAGGGTGCTCGCGGTGGCGTCGGGCCGGTACCCCAGCAGCTTCACGGCGTCGCGCACCCGTTGCGCCAGCTCCTGCTTGACCGGCACACTCCCGGTGACCACCCTCGACACGGTGGAGAGGCTCACGCCCTCGACGCCCGCGACGTCACGCATCGTGGGCCGGCGGCCGCGCAGGGGTGCAGGGCGATCGGGCAACGTTCCCGGAGTCTACTCCGTGCATACGATGAACAAGCGGATGGACGGGTCTGAGAACGTTTGCTGCGGTGGCATGGCGCACCCGGGCTCACCCGGCCCGCGCCACGCGGTGCGAGGATTGACGGATGACCGATCTCAACGGCCGCGCTGCCCTCGTCACCGGGGCGAGCCGCGGCATCGGGGCCGCACTGGCCCGCATGCTCCACGCCGCGGGTGCCGGCGTGGGCCTCATCTCCAGGTCCGGTGACGACCTGGGACTCGACGGCGCGCTGGGCGTGGCGTGCGACGTGCGGGACGCCGCCGCCGTCGACGCCGCCACCGCGAAGGTGGCGGAGCGCTTCGGGGGCATCGACATCCTGGTGGTGAACGCCGGGGTGGGGACCTACGGGCCGTTCACCGACCTGCCGCCCGATGATCTGGAGGAGATCATCGACGTGAACGTGAAGGGCGCCCTGTACGCGGTGCGGGCGGCGCTTCCGCATCTGCTGCGCTCCGACGCGGCCGACGTGGTGATGGTGGCCTCCGAGGCCGGCCGCCGGGGCTTTCCGGGGGAGGCCGTGTACTGCGCCAGCAAGTTCGCGCAGGTGGGGTTCATGCGGGCCCTCGACGGGGAGCTGCGCGAGAAGGGCGTTCGCTGCACGAACCTGTGCCCGGGCGGCGTGGCCACCGACTTCGCGATGGGCCGCGGCCGCGGGCCGGGCGACACCGACGGCATGATGACCGCCGAGGAGATCGCCGACCTGGCGATGTACGTCATCACCCGGCCCCGCGGCATGCGGATCCTGGAGTGCGCCCTGCGCCCGATGATCGAGGCGTCATGGGGCTGAGGCTCGGGATCCTCTCCACCGCGGCCATCAACGACCTCATCATCCCGGCGGCGACCGCCGCCGGGATCGAGCTGGCCGCGGTGGCCAGCCGCGACACGGCCCGGGCCGAGGCGTACGCCGCCGAGCACGGCTTCGCGCGCGGGCACGGCGCCTACCGGGCGCTGCTGGACGACCCGGACGTCGACCTGGTGTACATCTCCGCGCCGAACACCCTGCACGTGGAGTGGACGTTGCGGGCAATCGCCGCGGGCAAGCACGTGCTGGTCGAGAAGCCCCTCACGCGCCACGCGGAGGAGGCCCGGGCGGTCGTGACGGCTGCCGAGGCCGCCGGCGTGCTGGTCTCCGAGGCGTTCATGTGGCGTCACCACCCCCAGACCCGCCGCATCGCGGAGCTGGTGCGGGATGGCGCCGTGGGCCGCCCGCTGGTCGTGCGCGCCGCGTTCGCCTTCGCCCTGGAGGGCATGCGGGGCATCCGCGACACCCGGTTCGACCCGGACCTGGACGGCGGGAGCCTCATGGACGTGGGCTGCTACTGCGTCAGCGCGATCCGGCTGCTGGCCGGGGAGCCCGAGCGGGTGCACGCGGAACGCATCCTGGGCCCCACCGGCGTGGACGTCGCGATGACCGCGACCCTGCGGATGCCGGGCGACGTGCTGGGCCAGTTCGACTGCGGCTTCGCGACGCCGCACCGCGACGAGCTGGAGGTGATCGGCACCGAGGGCAGCCTGTACGTCGACGATCCGTGGCACGCCCGCGCGCCGGGCATCGAGATCCGGGACGCCGACGGCGGCCGCACGGTCGTGGAGATCGCCGTTCAGGACAGCTACCGCCTGCAGCTGGAGAACATGGCGGCGGCGATCGCCGGCGCCGCGCCCCTGCGGGTGGACGGCGCCGACGCGGTGGGCCAGGCGCGCGCCCTGGAGGCGATCCACCGCGCCGCCGCGGAGGGCGTCACGGTGGTCCCGCCGCCCGTGTGACATCGACCCGCGCGCCGGCGTCGCCGGGGTGCGGGATACTGGGCCTTCGGACCCGCGTGAACGGAGGACGGATGGCCGAAGCGGTGATCGCCGGGGCGGTGCGCACGCCCATCGGGAGCTTCCTTGGCACCCTGTCATCGGTGCCCGCCACCGAGCTGGGCGCCATCGCGGTGCGGGAGGCCCTGGTGCGGGCCGGCGTGGCACCCGCCGACGTGGGCGACGTGATCCTCGGAAACTGCCTGTCGGGAGGCCTGGGGCAGGGCGTGGCCCGCCAGGTGGCGATCCGGGCGGGCGTCCCCGACGCCGTCCCCGCGACCGCCGTGAACCAGCTGTGCGGGTCCGGCCTGCGCGCGGTGGCCGTCGCCGCCCAGCAGGTGCAGCTGGGGGACGCCGAGATCGTGGTGGCCGGCGGGACCGAGAGCATGAGCGGCGCCCCCTACCTGCTCCCGAAGGCACGCACCGGCTACCGCATGGGCAACGGCGAGATCCTGGACTCGATGATCAGCGACGGCCTGCAGTGCGCCATCGAGAACGTCCACATGGGCGTCACCGCCGAGAACGTCGCGGCGGAGCTGGAGATCACGCGCCACGACCAGGACGCCTTCGCCCTGGAGAGCCAGCGGCGCACGGCGGAGGCCGTGCGCGCCGGCCGGTTCGACGCGGAGATCGTGTCGGTCCCCGTCGCGCAGCGGCGCGGCGACCCGGTGCAGGTGACCGCCGACGAGCACCCCAGGCCGGCAACCACCACCGGCGACCTCGCCAAGCTGCGGCCGGCCTTCCAGGCGGACGGCACCGTCACCGCGGGGAACGCCAGCGGCATCAACGACGGCGCGTCCGCGATGCTGGTGATGAGCCGTGCGGCGGCGGAGCGCCGCGGCGTGGCGCCGCAGGCGGTCATCCGCGGGTGGGCGACGGCCGGGGTGCCGGCGCGGGTGATGGGCCTGGGCCCGGTGCGGGCCGTGCCACTGGCCCTCGCGAAGGCCGGCGTGGAGCTCGCCGACATCGACCTCATCGAGCTCAACGAGGCGTTCGCCGCCCAGAGCCTCGGCGTGATCCGCCAGCTGGGCCTCGACCCGGAGCGCACCAACGTGAACGGCGGCGCGATCGCCCTGGGGCACCCGGTGGGCGCGTCCGGCGCGCGGGTGCTCACCACGCTGCTGCACGAGATGGAGCGTCGCGACGTCCGCCTGGGCCTGGCGACGCTGTGCATCGGCGGCGGCCAGGGGATCGCGATGGTCGTGGAGCGCGCGGGGTGAGCCTCGCCGTGGGCGACACCGCGAGCCGCACGACGGTCGTCAGCCAGGACGACATCGACGCCTTCGCGCGCATCACCGGTGACGAGAACCCGGCGCACTCCGACAACGCGTGGTCGCGGGCGTCGCGGTTCGGCGGGCCCATCGCCCACGGGATCCTCACCGCCGGCCTGGTGAGCGCCGTGATCGGCATGGACCTCCCCGGCCCCGGGACGATCTACATCGCGCAAACCCTGGAGTTCACCGCGCCCGTGCGGCCCGGTGACACGATCACCGCCACCGTGACCGTGGCGGAGGTCATGCCGAAGCGACGCCTGCGGCTGGAGACCGTCGCGACCCGCGGCGACGAGGTGGTGCTGCGCGGCGAGGCGGTGGTGCTGCCGCCCCGCGAGGCGTGAGCCCGGTCGTCGCCGCTCCTCCGGCGCCCGTCGTGGCGCCGGCCCCGGTGGTGTTCGGCCACACCACCGTCCGCATCGGCCCGCGGACGGTGCGCGTGCAGGCCGAGGTGGACGCCCGCAGCCGCCTGGCGTTCCCCGTCCGGCGCGGTCCGCGGCGCGTGTCGGTCCCCCTGCCCGTGGGGCGCTGGACCCTGCGCGTGCGAGCCATCGGCCCGGGCGGTGTGCGGATGAGCGCCCCGCGGGTGGTGTGGGTGCTGCCGAAGTCCGGCGCCCGCCTGGGCACCACCAAGGGGCGGCTGGATCGCCGCCTGCAGGCCGATGTCACGGCGCTCACCGGCCGGCTGCCGGCGATCAGCGGGGTGTACGTGCAGCACCTGCTCACCGGGTGCGGGGCCGGTGTGAACGCCGGCGCCCCGTTCCCGACGGCCAGCGTCCTGAAGGCCGGGATCCTCCTGGACGCGGTCCGCCGTCCCGCCGGGGCGTCGGCGTCGCTGCTGGACCAGATGGTCCTGGACTCCAGCGACCGGGCGGCGAACCAGGTGCTGGCGATCCAGGGGGGAGGGGACGGGGTGGCGGGTGCCGCGCGCGTCACCGAGACCCTCCGGGCCATCGGCCTGCAGCAGGCCCTGGTGCGGCGCCCCTACATCATCGAGGAGACGGCGGGCCGGCCGATCCCGGTGGAGACCACCGCCCAGCCCGCCCTGTTCACGAACTTCGTCGGCAGTCCGTACGAGATGGCCCGCATGTTCATCGTCATCCACCGCGGGGCGCTCGGTGGCGGGGCGCTGCGCACGCTGCGCGTCGGGTCCCTGCGGGTGCGGTCGCAGATCACCCGCCGCCTGCTGGACGTGAAGGACCGCACCAAGCTCGTCCAGGCGCTGCCGTCCGGCATGCCGCTGCTGCACAAGACCGGCTACACCGAGGAGGTGAAGCACGACGTCGGCGTGATCTACACCCGGTCGGGGCCCATCGTCGTCGCCGCGATGACCTGGAGCGCCTCCGGGGTGTCCGACGGCACCGGCGACGGGTTCATCGCCGAGGTCGGGCGGGCGGCGCTGAGGCGTCTGTCCGGCGGCGGGCGCTGCTGAGGACCGTCAGCCGTACCTGACGTTCCGGGGCGAGATGCGTGAGGTGCACCGTACGTTGCCCGGACCGGACGTCAGGTCACCCTGACATTCCCCCCGGCTGGTCGGGGGTGAGCGCGAACACGGGGTGGTCCCGCCACTCCTCGGCGAACTCCTCCGGCGGCGCACCCGGCGCGGCGGCGAAATGCCGGCGGGTCTTCGATGCCACCTGGACGTACCGGCGCAGCACGGGTCCCGCCTCCCCGCGCGACGCCTCCCGGGCCGTGTAGCGGCGGGTCGTGCGGCCGTGCCGGAGGGCGATGCGGCGGTCGGCGCGGACATCGCGGACCCATCCCACCGGGCCGTAGGGGGCGACCAGCCACCGGGTGCCCTCCCTGTCGACGGGCACGACCGGGACCGTCCGGGGGCGGTGGGTCGTGAGCAGGTGCACCGGGCCCACGCCCAGCCGTGCGAGGACGCCCATGAGGCCGTTCCCGGCGCGCCAGACGGGACTGCGGAAGCGAGGAGGGGGATGCGCCATGCCGCTGGACTGCCCGCGACGAGAGGCGGGGAAACGCATGCGCCCTCAGCCGAGGGGGATCTTGGTGCTCCAGCGGGTCGTCCCGGTGGCCGGGTCCACGCGGCTGAGCCACAGGGTGAGGTCGTCGTGGCGGGTGACCCGAAACTCCCCCTGGGCGAGCGTGAAGGGCCGGTACCAGGCGCTGGGTGCCGGGATGGGGCCGCCCGCCACCGCTCGGGCGGCGGCCTCCGCCAGGCCACGGGTGCGGAATCGGCGAACCGCGCCGGGGGAGCCGTCCGGGCGGATGCGGATGAGGCGGCGGCCGCCCAGGACGTGGGCGGCGTCCCGGCCGTGGACGAGGACCACGCGGCGCATGGCCGGGTGGATCGTGTGCCGCACGACCCGGCCGCCGCGGAGGATGCCGGCCCCGCCGTCCCAGGCCACCAGCACCCGGCCACGGTCCCACAGCATCGCCGCGACGTCGTGGCGTCCGTCGGCCGGCCACACCTCGATGGCGGGCGACCGGGCACCGGTGACCGGGTCGAACCGGTACAGCAGGCGCCCGGCCGCGACCCACAGCACCCCCGGGGCCGGGGCGATCACCGGCGGTGAGCACTCGCCGCAGTGGTCTTCGGACGGCGCATGGGGCGCGTTGGCCTGGGCCCACACGATGCCGCCCGCGACGAACGCGGTGATGCCGCCCAGGATGGCGGTCGCGAGGGGGTCGGGGCGCCTCACGGCACCGACACTATCTGCTGCGTCCCCGCGCGAAGTGCTGGCCCGGTGGGACGGCCTCACGGGCCCGGGCGGCGTCCTCCATTGAGCGGTCCGGCGGCGGGGCGACGCGCTCCAGGCGTTCGGCGAGAACGTTGATGTTCCGGTCGTGGCGCTCCAGGCGCCCCCACACCATCACCATGGGCTCGGCGCGCACGAGTGCCCGGTGCGCCTCGTAGGTCTCGGGCTTCACGACGATGTTCGACATGCCGGTCTCGTCCTCCAGCAGCAGGAACACGATGCCGTTCGCCGTCGCCGGGCGCTGCCGGGCGGTCACCATGCCCGCCACCAGCACGCGCTCGCCGTTGCGCAGCTCCTTCAGATCCCGGGCCGTGCGGGTCTGCGCCGGGAGGTGCGGCCGCACCAGCGCCATGAGGTGCCACCCGGCCGACAACCCCATGGTCTCGTAGTCGGTCACCACCCGCTCGAAGCGATCCGGCTCGGCCAGCGGCGGGGCCTCGGACGCGGGCAGGGGCAGCGCCAGCTGGGTGTGGGCGGCGTGCCGCACGGGGCGGCTCATGGTGGCCAGCTGCCACAGCATCCGGCGGCGCGGCTCGGCGAACACGTCGCACGCCCCCGCCCGCACCAGCTGCGACAGCTGCTCCCGGCGCAGCTCCGACCGCGCGGCGAGGTCCGCCAGGTCCCGGAACGGGCCGGCGTCATGCCGTTCGGTGACCAGCCGGGCGGCGGCCTCCTGGCGCACCTCCCGCACGTACCCCAGGCCCACCCGCACCGCCCCGTCCGGCTGCACCGTGCACGTGGCCCCGCCGTGGTTCACGCACGGGCCCACCACCCGCACGCCGCGGCGCTGGGCGTCGCGCACCAGGCTCGCCGGGGGGTAGAAGCCCATGGGCTGGGCGTTCAGCAGCGCCGCCAGGAACTCCGACGGGTGGTACCGGCGCAGCCACGCGCTCTGGTACGCCAGCACCGCGAACGCCGAGGAGTGGGCCTTCGGGAACCCGAAGTTCGAGAACCCGATGAGCTTGGTGAACACCAGCCGGATGGTGTCGTCGTCCACGCCGCGGGCGCGGGCCCCGTCGCGGAACTCCCCCCACAGCCGCAGCATCGCGTCGCGGCTGCGCTTGCGGCTCATCGCCCGGCGCAGCGCCTCCGCCTGCCCCGGGCTGAACCCCGCCAGGGCCATCGCGACCTCCAGCACCTGCTCCTGGAACACCACGACCCCCAGGGTGTCCCGCAGCACCGGGGCCAGCAGCGGGTGGTCGTACGGCGGCTCGAAGCCCGGGTCCGCGCGCTTGGCGCGGCGGTGCTTCACGTACGGGTGCACCGCGCCGCCCGACACCGGCCCGGGGCGGATGAGCGCCACCTGCACCGTGAGGTCGTCCAGGTTCTCCGGCCGGGTCTGCAGCAGGCTCTGCATCTGCGCACGGCTCTCGATCTGGAACGTCCCCACCGTGTCGGCGTCCTGGATCTCGGCGAACACCTCGCGGTCGGTGAAGTCGATGCGCGACAGGTCCACCGTGCGGCCGGTGCGGGCGATGAGGTCCACGCACTCCTCCACCGCCGACAGCATCCCCAGGCCCAGCAGGTCGACCTTCACGAACCCCGCGTCCGCGCAGGAGTCCTTGTCCCACTGGCACAGCTGCCGCCCGGGGAATGCGGCGGGCACCACCGGCACCAGCTCCACCAGGGGCTGGGCGCTCACCACCATCCCGCCGGAGTGCTGGGACAGGTGCCGCGGCAGGCCCGCGGCCTCACCGGCCAGGAACATGAGCGCCCGCCACCGCGGGGACTTCAGCTTCGCCTCGCCGTCGGGGAGGCGAAGCAGCTCCTCTTCCAGCAGCTTGGGGCTGGACCAGCCGTCGCTCATCCGCACCAGGCGCTCCAGGTCGGCCTCCGGCAGGGCCAGCACCCCGCCGAGCTCCCGGATCGCCATGCGGATGCGGAACGTGGGGAACGCCGCGACCAGCGCCGCGTGCTCCGGCCCGTACCGGCGCACGATCTCCTCGATGAGCTTCTCCCGGACGTCGCGGGGGAAATCCAGGTCGATGTCCGGCACCGACGCCATGTCGCGGTTGAGGAACCGGCCCAGGAACAGGTTGTTCGCCACCGGGTCGATGTGGGACAGGCCCGTGAGGTAACAGACGATCGACCCCACCGACGACCCGCGGCCCCGGCCGGGCGGCAGGTTGCGCCGCGCCGACCCGGCCGGCCGCACCAGCAGCGCCACCTCGCGGGCCAGCTCCAGGATGTCGCGGTGCAGCAGGAAGAACCCGGCGAGGCCGTGGTGGTCGATGAGCGCCAGCTCCTGGTCCAGCCGCCGCCGGGCCTCCGCCCGCCGCGTGGCGTTGGGATACCGGGCGCCCAGCAGGTGCGCGCACAGGTCCGCCAGCGCATGCTGGGCGGTCTGCCCGGGGTGGCCCGCCACGAAGTCCGGGAACCGGTACCCCAGGTCGCGGGTGAGGTCGAACGCGCAGCGCTCCGCGATGTCCGCGGTGGCGGCCACCGCCTCCGGCACGGCCGCGAAGTGGCGCGCCATGTCCTGCGGCGTGCCGAGCACCGCCGCCCGGTTGCCGCGGCGCACCGCCTCCGACCCGTCCAGGGTCTGGCGGTGGCGGGCCGCCACGAAGGCGTCCTGCAGGTACGCGCGGCGCGGGTGGTGGGCGTGGACGTTGCCGGTGGCCACCACCGGCAGGCCCGCCTCCCGCGCCAGCTCCCGCAGGTCCCGCATGAGCGTCCGGTCGCCGCGCAGCAGCGGCCGCTGCAGCTCCACGTACACCGCGTCGTCGCCGAACCACTCCCGCAGCCGCGCCAGCCACGCCACGGCCTCCGGCCTCCTGCCGTCGCGCATCAGCCGCGGCACCAGCCCGTCGCGGGCGCAGCCGGTGAGGCACACCAGCCCCTCGGCGTGCGCGCCCAGGGCGGGGGGCGGCAGGGCCGGGGGGAGGGCGCGCCGGTCGCGGGTGTCCCTGGTGCCGGCGTGCGCGACGGTGATGAGCCGGCACAGGTTGGCGTACCCCCGCGACGTCGCCGCGAGCAGGGTGAGGTGGCTGCCGTCGGTGAGCGTGACCTCGCAGCCGGTGATGGGCCGCACCCCGGCGCCGCGGGCCGCGTGCGCGAACGCCAGCGACCCGCACAGGCCGTCGTGGTCGGTGAGCGCCATCGCCCGGTGCCCCAGGGTGGCGGCGGTCTCCGCCAGCTCCTCGGGGCTGGAGGCGCCATCCAGGAAGCTGAAGGCCGAATGCGCGTGGAGCTCGACGTACATCGAACACATGTTCGCATACGCCGGGGACGGGTGGGATCCCCCGGGGACGCGACGCGCCCCCGGGGGATCACCCTCACCGCTGGAGCGTGAAGCGGCCGACCAGGCGGTCCAGCCCGGTCGCCAGCTCGCCCACCTCCTCCGCCGCCTCGCGGACGATCTCCACCGTGCGGTCCGGAGCGCTCAGCTCGTGGGAAAGCGCCGCGTTGCGGGCCCCCGTCTCCGCGATCACCGTCATCGCCTCCGCGGCGGACGACGCACCGGCCCGCAGCCGGTCCGCCGATTCGGCGACCTCGCCGACATCCCGGGTCACGGCGCCCACACGGTCACGGATCGCCGTGAACGCCTCGCCGACGGCGCCCATCTGCGCGGTGCCGCTCTGCACCGCCTCCCTGCCGGACTCCATCGCCCCGATCGCCCGCGATGCCTCGCGCTGGATGTCGCCGATGAGCCCGGTGATCGACTCGGCGGCCTCCGCGCTCTGCTCGGCGAGCCGGCGCACCTCCTCAGCGACCACCGCGAATCCCCGGCCCTGCTCACCGGCGCGGGCCGCCTCGATCGCCGCGTTCAGTGCCAGCAGGTTCGTCTGGCCGGCGATCTCGGTGATGGCCCCCACGATCTGGCCGATCTCCTCGCTGCGGACCCCGAGGTCGCGCACCACGGCGCCCGCGCCGCCCACCGACGCCTCGATCTCGTGCATCGCCCGGGTGGCGTCATCCAGGATGACCATGCCCTGGCGCGCCGCGTCGTCGGCGGCACCCGCCGCCTCGGCGGCCGTCCGTCCCCGGTGCGACACCTCATCGACGCCCTCGGCGATGCCGGCGACGGTGGCGGTGGCCCGCACCGTGTCGTCGGCCTGGTCCTCGGTGGCGCGGGTGACCCGTTCCATCGCCGCCGCGATCTGCCCCACCGCCGCACCGCTCTCGTCGGCGGCGCCGGCCATCACCCGGGCGCGCTCCGCCAGGGCCTGGGCGCCGGCGGACGCCTCCCGGATGACCCCGGCGAACGCCGCGATCATCCCGTTGAACGCCGCACCGACCTCGCCGACCTCGTCGCGGCCCTCGGGCACGCGGTCCGCCAGGTCACCGGACTCCCCGATGCGCCGCATGCCGTCCCGCATCCGCACCAGGGACCGCACGATCCCGTTGCCGATCCACAGGGTCACCGCCACCACCACCGCGGCGATCACCAGCGCCCAGAGCAGCAGGTCCCGCAGGCTGCTCCAGAACGCGGCGTCCACGTCGGACATGTAGATGCCGGACCCCACGGTCCACCCCCAGGGCGTGAAGCCCTGGACGTACGACACCTTCGGCACCGGGGTGCCCTCCGGGTCGTCGGCGGGAGGCCACATGTACCCCACGTACCCGGCGCCGTCGCGGGCGACGGTGTCGACGAACGCGCGCATCAGGGGCTTGCCCTCGGGGTCCGTCATCCCCATCTGGTTGGTGCCCTCGAGCTTCGGCTTGGTGGGGTGCATCACGAACACCCCGGCCTGGTCGTTGATCCAGAAGTACTCGGTCGTCTCGTACCGCATCGCCCGCAGCGTCTCCTTCGCCGCCTCCTGGGCGGCGGGGCGCGTCATCTCCCCGCCCTCCTCCAGTGCGGCGAAGTGGCCCAGCACGCCGACGGCGGCCTCCACCAGGTGACGGGTCTTCAGCTCACGCTCGGCGCTGAGCTCGCGCCGCGCGTCGAGCGACGCCGACACCACGATCGCGGCGATGCCGACCATGGCGATGGCGACGATGACGAGCAGGCGCGTCCTCACGCGGAGCGCGCGGAATGCGCCCAGCCGTTTCGGCGGGAAGGGGAAGGCCATCCGTGGTCCTCTGTCCGGGGGTCCGTTCCATCAGGATCGGCAGATGACCCCGGCCTCCAAAACCGTGCTACGCCGTGATCCAGGCCTTTCGCCGCTCGGACCCCAGGGCCCGCAGCTCCGGCACCGTCACGAACCGCATGTCGCCCGAGCGCTCGGCGAGCACCGCGTCGACGGCGGCGAGCAGGGCCTCGCGGTCCTCGGCGCCGTCCTCGGTGGGATCGCAGATCGCGTCGTGCAGCACCACGATCGCCCCGGGCGAGATGGCGGCGCGCAGCCGCGCCGTGAGCATCTCCGGCGACTGCGGAAGCCAGTCCTCGATGTAGGCGCTCCAGGCGATGCAGTCGTGCCGGCCACGGTGGATGTCCATGCGCGACCCGACGCTCTGCCGGCCCTGAGGCGGGCGGAACATCGGCAGCCCGCCCAGCGGGGCGATGGCCTCCGCGCAGCGCCGGATCTCCTCACGCCGCTGCGGCGAGGTCATCTCCGTCATCCGGGCGTGGCTCCACGTGTGGTTCGCCAGCACGTGGCCCTCGTCGACGATGCGCCGCGCCACCTCGCGGGCCCGCGCGACGCGCTCGCCGACCACGAAGAACGTCGCCCGCGCCCGGTGCCGGCGCAGGATGTCGAGCAGCCGCGGCGTGTACTCCGGATGCGGGCCGTCGTCGAACGTGAGCGCGACCACCGGCTCGTCCGTCCGGACGGAGGTGAGGGTGCCGAACCGCCGGACCCGCGCCACCGCCGTGGCGCGTCCGAGCGCCACCGGGGCCGCCGCGAGATGCAGGACGGTCCTCAGCATGGGCGGGCGTGGACGCTCATTCCACGGGAACTCTAGGTATTGCGGCTTTCCAGGGAACTCCCCGATCGGGTGGTCAGGCCATCCCCGCCACCCGCGCGGCCGCGGCGGCGGCCGCGGCCAGCACCACCACCGTCAGGAACGGCAGGCGCCGCCACACCGCGATCCCCGCGACGGCGATGCCCACCACGCGCGCATCGGCCACCAGCCGCTCGCCGCCGTCGAAGGTCGCCACCGCCACCAGGGCGGCCAGCAACGCGGCGGGCAGCGGGGCGAGCAGCGCCGTGACGGGGTCCGGCAGGCGCCGCCCGCCCAGCAGCGCGGGGCCCGCGGCCTTCAGCGCATAGGTGCCGGCCGCGAGGGCGAGGATCGCCGCCCAGGTCACGCGCGGCGCTCCGCGGCGACCCCGGCCAGCGCGCCGAGCGCCCCCAGGGTGATGGGGACGCCCGCCGGGGCGAACGGCACCGCGCACAGCGCGACCGCCGCGCCGGCGAGCGCCGCCGCCAGGTGCGCCCGGCGGCGCACCATCGGCACCAGCAGCGCGACGAAGGCGGCGGGGAACACGGCGTCCAGCCCGAACCGCCGCGGGTCGCCCAGCGCCGACTGCGCGAGCGCGCCGGCCACGGTCGCCGCGTTCCAGCAGCCGAACACCGCCAGGCCGGTCACCCAGAAGGCGGCGCGGGCGCGCGCCGGGTCCTCCTCCGCCAGCGCCAGCGCCGTGGACTCGTCGATGATGAACTGCGCGCCCAGCAGGCGGCGCGACCACCGGGTGCCGATCACCGGGGCGAGCGCCACCCCGAACGCCACGCACCGGGTGTTCAGCAGCAGGCCGGTGAGCACGACGGCCGGCATGGCGGCGCCCGCGGCCGCCGCCGCGACGGCCGCGTACTGGGCCGACCCCGTGAACACCAGCAGCGACATCGCCGACGCCTGGGGCAGCGACAGCCCCGCCGAGGCCGCCAGCACGCCGAACGACACGCCGAAGATCCCGACGGCGAGGGCGAGGCTGAGGGCGGGGGCGAGCACGGACCTGTCGACGCGCATTCCCGCAATCAGACCAGTTCCGGCACCCGGCCGCGCGGCGGGGCCCCGGACGCCGCATCCCGCCGATCTGGCATCCTTGTGCCGGACGCGGCGTGCCGCAACGGCGGCCCGCGACCGGGACCCGGCTCCACCCGGTCCCTCCCTGGACGCCCACCGGCCGCCGGCTGAGGCCTCCTGTAGAACATGCGGGCGTGACGACGAACCTCGAACACACGCGGCTCACCCACCTCCAGCGCCTGGAGGCCGAGAGCATCCACATCATGCGTGAGGCGGTCGCCGAGTCCGAGCGCCCCGTGATGCTGTACAGCATCGGCAAGGACAGCTCGGTGATGCTGCACCTGGCGCGCAAGGCGTTCCACCCGGCGCCGCTGCCGTTCCCGCTCATGCACATCGACACCACCTGGAAGTTCCGGGAGATGATCGCGTTCCGGGAGCGGATGGCCCAGGAGGTCGGCTTCGAGCTCATCCGGTACTCCAACCCGGAGTGCATCGAGAAGGGCATCAACCCGTTCGACCACGGGTCGGCGCTGCACACCGACATGTGGAAGACGGAAGGGCTCAAGCAGGCGCTCGACCTGCACCGCTTCGACCTGGCCTTCGGCGGCGCCCGCCGCGACGAGGAGAAGTCCCGCGCCAAGGAGCGCGTGTTCTCGCTGCGATCCCCGCAGCACCAGTGGGACCCCAAGTCGCAGCGCCCCGAGCTGTGGCGCCTCTACAACGCGCGCCGCAACCCGGGGGAGAGCGTGCGCGTGTTCCCGCTGTCCAACTGGACCGAGCTCGACATCTGGCAGTACATCTGGCTCGAGCAGATCCCGATCGTGTCGCTGTACCTCTCCGCCCCGCGGCCCGTGGTCGAGCGGGACGGCACGCTCATCATGGTGGACGACGACCGCATGCCGCTGCACGAGGGCGAGGTGCCGCAGATGCGCAGCGTGCGGTTCCGCACCCTGGGCTGCTACCCGCTCACCGGGGCCATCGAGAGCACGGCCGACACCCTCACCCAGATCATCCAGGAGATGCTGCTCACCACCTCCTCGGAGCGGCAGGGCCGCACCATCGACCACGACCAGGACGGCTCGATGGAGAAGAAGAAGCAGGAGGGCTACTTCTAGGTGGCGCACTCCTCGGAGCTCATCGCCAAGGACATCGACGAGTACCTCCGGCAGCACCAGTACAAGAGCCTGCTGCGGTTCATCGCGTGCGGCAGCGTCGACGACGGCAAGTCCACGCTCATCGGGCGCCTCCTGTACGAGTCGCAGCTGGTGTTCGACGACCACCTCGCGGCGCTGGAGGCCGACTCCAAGCGCGTGGGGACCCAGGGCGGCGACCTGGACTTCGCCCTCCTGCTGGACGGCCTCACCGCCGAGCGCGAGCAGGGCATCACCATCGACGTCGCGTACCGGTTCTTCTCCACCGAGCGCCGCAAGTTCATCGTGGCCGACACCCCGGGGCACGAGCAGTACACGCGCACCATGGTCACCGGGGCGTCCACCGCCGACCTGGCGGTGATCCTGGTGGACGCCCGCAAGGGGCTGCTCACCCAGACCCGCCGGCACAGCTACCTGGTGTCGCTCATCGGCGTGCGCAGGATCGTGCTCGCCGTGAACAAGATGGACCTGGTGGGGTACGACCGCGCGGTGTTCGACGCCATCGAGGCCGAGTACCGGGCGTTCGCCGCCCGGGTCGGGCTCACCGACATCACGTGCATCCCGCTGTCGGCCCTCCGCGGCGACAACATCACCGAGCCGAGCCCCAGCACCCCGTGGTACACGGGCCCCACGTTCATGGAGCACCTCGAGACCGTCGAGGTGGAGGACCTCGCCCACACCCAGCCCATGCGGCTGCCGGTGCAGTGGGTGAACCGGCCGGACCTCGACTTCCGCGGGTTCGCCGGCACGGTGGTGAGCGGCACCCTGCGCGCCGGGCAACGCGTGCGGGTCCTGCCGTCCGGCACCGAGAGCACCGTCGCCCGCATCGTGACGTTCGACGGCGACCTGGAGGAGGCCGCCGCCCATCAGGCCGTCACGGTCACGCTCGCCGACGAGGTGGACGTGAGCCGCGGCGATGTCATCTGCGAGGCCCGCGAGCCCGCCGGCGTGGCCGACCAGTTCGAGGCCCACATCGTGTGGATGCACGAGCAGGAGCTGCTGCCGGGCCGCCCCTACCTGCTGAAGATCGGCACCCGCACGGTGGGCGCCACCATCCACGCCCCGAAGTACCGGGTGAACGTGAACACCCTGGAGCACCAGGCGGCCCCCACGCTGGCGCTGAACGAGATCGGGGTGTGCAACGTCGCCCTGGACCGGGCCGTGCCGTTCGACCCGTACGCCGACAACCGCGACACCGGCGGGTTCATCGTCATCGACCGGATGACCAACAACACGGTCGCCGCCGGCCTGCTGCACTTCGCGCTGCGCCGGTCGGAGAACATCCACTGGCACGCGGTGGAGGTCACCCGGGCGTCGCGGGCGCAGCTCAACGGCCACGGCCCGGCCCTGGTGTGGTTCACCGGGCTGTCGGGCTCCGGCAAGTCCACGATCGCGAACCTGGTGGAGAAGCGCCTCCACGCGCTCGGGATCCGCACGTACCTGCTGGACGGCGACAACGTGCGGCACGGCCTCAACCGGGACCTCGGGTTCACGGACGCCGACCGGGTGGAGAACATCCGCCGCGTCGCTGAGGTCGGCCGGCTCATGGCCGACGCCGGGCTGGTGGTGCTCGCCTCGTTCATCTCGCCGTTCCGGGCGGAGCGGCGACTCGCCCGCGACCTCATGGAGCCCGGTGAGTTCTGCGAGGTGTTCGTGGACGCCCCGCTGGAGGTCGCCGAGTCGCGCGACCCCAAGGGCCTGTACGCGAAGGCCCGCCGCGGGGAGCTGCCGAACTTCACGGGGATCGACTCCCCGTACGAGGCGCCGGAGCACCCCGAGGTGCATGTCCGCACCGACGAGGTGGACCCGCAGGAGGCGGTGGAGCTCGTGCTCAACCACCTCCGTGCCGCCGGGATCATCCCGGCCTGACCCCCCGCGGGCGGGACCTCACCCGAAGAGGTCGCCCCGCAGGTACTTCAGGCCCGTGTCGCACGCCACCGTGACGACGGTGCGGCCGGTGCCGAGCTCCGCGGCGAGCGCCAGTGCGCCCACCACGTTGAGGCCGGTGGAGGTGCCGGCGAACACACCCTCGTCCCGGGCGAGGCGCCGGGACATCGCGCGGGCCTCGCGCTCGTCGATCGCGCGGACCTCGTCCTGGCCGGCCAGGGCGAGCAGCGGGGGAACGAACCCCACGCCGAGGCCCTCCACGTGGTGCGGGCCGCCGGCGCCGGTGGTGATGACCGGCGACCCGGCGGGCTCCAGCGCCACGATCCGCGCCGCGGATCCGGCCTCCCGGAGCGCCCGGGCGACCCCCACGATCATCCCGGCGGTACCGATGCCGCCGCAGAACGCGTCCACGCCGCCGGGCAGCTGCGCCAGCAGTTCATCGCCGATCCGGCGGTACCCCTCCACGGAGTCCGTGTTGTTGAACTGGTCGGTCCAGTACGCGCCCTCGGCGTCCCGGATGCGCTCGGCCTCCGTGATGAGCCGGGGCAGCAGTCCCGGCGTGATCATCCCGCCCTCGCTGGGAAGGACGGTGAGGCGGGCGCCGAACGCCTCCATCGTGCGCAGCTTCTCGGTGGCGAACGCATCGGAGGTGACGATGCGCAGCCGGTACCCCTTCACCGCGCACACGAAGGCCAGCGACGACCCGGTGCTGCCGCCGGTGTACTCGACCACCGTCATCCCGGGGCGCAGCTCGCCGCGCCGCTCGGCGCCCTCGATCATCGCGAGCGCCATCCGGTCCTTGTAGGAACCGGTGGGGTTCGCGAGCTCGAACTTGAGCCATACCTCGGCGGAGCCCTCCGGGACCACGCGGGCGAGCCGGATCAGGGGCGTATCCCCGATCGCCTCCAGCACACCGTGGTCGCCTCGCTCGCCCATCCCCGGCCCCCTGGGCGACCCTACCCCGGTGTGCGGTGCCGGGTCACCCGTAGTCGAACCACTCCCCGGCGCGCAGGTCGTGGAACGCGGTGACCACGCGGCCGGGTTCCACCAGCAGCTCGAAGAAGTGGCGTTCCACCGGATCGCCGGTCCACCAGCGGTCCTGGACCAGCCACTCGTCGCGCACCGCGATCACCATCCGGCGCCGTCCGCCCGGCGCGACCAGCGCGTGGGGGACGCCGCCGGGGCCGCGGATCACGCGGACCGGTCGGGGAGTTGCGACGTATCGAAGGGAACCAGTGCCCACCGGCGCTCCGGGAGCCGCGACCAGGGTTCGAGCTCGACGAGCCGCAGCAGGGCGTCGTCGCCCCCCGCGGGCCGCACCTGCCGCACCGCCTCGCCGCTGCGGCGGGCGCGTTCCCGCCACCCGGCGCGCTCCATGGTGAGCTGGGGCCCGCCCGGCGGCCCGGACGCGTCGCCGCGCACCGCCAGCGCGGCGACCGGCCCGGTCACGTTCGCCAGCGGCGGCAGCGCCGCGAGCTCCAGCCGGCCGGTGTCGGTGGTGGCCTCCCGCAGCGGCACGTCGTGCGTCCACGACCCGCCGTCAGCCAGGCGCGCCCGCAGCCGCAGGGCGCGCAGGGCGGCGCCCCGCCCGCGGGCGCCGCTGGCGAGCTCGCCCAGCAGCAGCCGGGCGGCGGCCTCCAGCACCTGCAGCGACCCCACCGGCTCCGGGAAGCGGTAGCCGGCCTCCAGGGGGTCCGGCACGCGCCGCGGCCGCAGCGGACGGTCGTCCTCGCCGCGCGCCAGCCGCCACGCGGCGATGCCGTCGAACCCCAGCCACTCCAGGGCCGGGCCGCGCGGCAGGTCGGCGACGGCCCCCACGGTGCGCAACCCCAGGTCGCGCAGCGCCGCCGTCCGCCCCGGATCCAGCGGCAGGCGCTCCACCGGCAGGGCCGCCAGGAACCCCCGCGCCTCGTCCTCACCGATCACCAGCGGCCGCCGCGGGGACGCCTGACGGGCGGCCTGCAGCGCGGTGAACGGGCCGGGAGCGGCCCCCACCCGTCCGCCGGCGCCCACCGGGAGCGCGGCCCGCGCCCGCCGGATGACGCCGTCCAGCCCGCCGTGCAGGCGCTCGAGGCCGGTGGACGAGAAGCGCGCGACGCCCGGCTCCCCGGGCTCCACCGCCGCGCCCATGTCCTCCAGGCGCGTGAGCAGGCGCTCGTGGGCCTCCGCGACCCCATCGGGGTCGGGGGTGACCAGCACCAGCTGGGGGCAGCGGGCCATCGCCTCGCCCACCCGCAGGCCGGGCCGCACGCCGCGGTCCCACGCGGCGGGGGTGCAGGGACCCACCACCTGCGGGGCGCCCGGCGCGGGCCCCAGCGCCACCGGCTCGTCGAGCGGCCGCCGGGCGGCGAGCATCGCCACCAGCAACGGGAACCGGGGGAGGAGGACGGCCACGATCATCGAACACATGTTCGATGATCGGCGGGCCGGGGTCAAGCGGTCCCCGACCCGCCGTCCGGTCGAGGGACGGTGCGATGGCCTAGGGTTCCCGGCGTGGAGGCCGTCATCCGCGACCTGGGCTACGCCGGGCTGTTCCTGCTGCTGCTCGGGGAGAACCTCTTCCCGCCCATCCCCTCCGAGGCGATCCTCCCGCTCGCCGGGTTCCTGGCGGGTCAGGGCGAGCTGAACGTGGTGCTGGCGATCCTGGTGTCCACCGCCGGCTCGGTGGCCGGGGCGCTGATCCTGTACGCGCTGGGGCACCGCGGCGGGCGGGCCCTCATCCTGCGCCACGGCCGGCTGCTGCGCCTGGAGGCGGGGCACCTCGAGCGCAGCGAGGAGTGGTTCCGGCGCCGCGGCGACCGCGTCGTGCTGCTGGCGCGGTGCGTCCCGTTGCTGCGATCGGCGGTGTCGGTGCCCGCCGGGACCCTGCGGATGCCGGTGCTGCGGTTCACCGTGCTCACCGCCATCGGCAGCACGTTCTGGAACACGGCGCTCATCGGCGCCGGCTGGGCGCTGGGCCACGAGTGGGACGCGGTGTCCGCCGCCGTCGGCGCCGCCTCGCGGGTGATCCTGCTGGTGGTCGCGGTCCTCCTCGCCGCGACCGCGCTGTGGTGGTGGCGCCGCACGCGCGCCGGCGGCGCACGGGGGTAGGCCGCCGCCGCGGCGGCGACGGTCGTGAACTCGCCGGTACGCAGGGTCAACTCTGGCCGCCCGGCGCCGAAAGGGGGGCATGCCCGCGCCTCCGGCCCCGTTCGCCCCGGCCCGCATCCAGCTCCGGGTCGCGGATGCCCGCGCCCTCGCGGCCCTCGCACGGGCCGCCGCGAACGCCGGCATGGAGGTCGTGTCCGGCGGCAACGGCTCGGCGCCGCACGTGGTGGTGGCGCAATGGCCGCCCGCCGAGGGCGTGACCGGCCTGCTGGACCTGCGCCACCGGCCCGAGCTGCTCGCGGTCGTGCCGGCGGGCGACACCGCCGCCGCCGAGGACGCCCTCGACGCCGGGGCCGGCGACTGCATCATGCTCCCGGTCCGTGCGGCGGAGGCCGAGATGCGCGTGGCGGCGGCCCTGCGGCGCGTGCGGGAACGGGCGGCGCTCGCCGACACCGCCGCGATGGTCGACGCCCTGCCCACGGGCCTGGCGGTGCTCGACGCCGACGGCCGCATCGCGAACGTGAACCCGGCGATGGAGCGGGTGACCGGGTACGCCGCCGAGGTCCTCATGGGGATGCGCGTGGGCCGCGACCCGCTGCTGGGGCCCGACACCGCCGCCGTCGCCGATGCCTTCCGGCGGGCGCGCAGCGCCGGCTCCACCGACGCCGAGCTCACCGTCCGCCACGCCGGGGGCGCCCCGCGGGCGGTCTCCGCCCGGGTCGCGGCGAGCCGCGACGACACCGGCACCGTCACCGGGTACCTGCTCACGCTCCGGGACCCCACCGAGAACGAACGCGCCCACGCCGCCCTGGGGCGCCTCACCGCCGCGGACGCCACCGGCACCGTCCACGCCCGGCTGGTCCGGGAGGCCGCGCACCTGGCCGGGGTCCGCGCCGTCGCGCTGCTGCGCAGCGACCCCGGCGGTCAGTGCGTGGTGGGGGAGGTTCGCGCCGACCTGCCCACCGGCACCCTCGTGCCGTTCGACGCGCGCATCGCGCGGGAACGGGCGCTGCGCCGCGACCCCGGCGAGGTCATCGTCGCCGTGCCGCTGCGGGTGGGGGGCCGCGAATGGGGGCAGCTGGCCGCCGTGACGGCCGAGGACGCCCATGACGAGGCCGACCGCCTGCTCGCGCGCTTCGCGGGGGTCGCCGCCCTCGCGCTGGCCGACGCGGATGCCCGGGAGGGGCGCACCGAGGGGAGCCGCGACCCGCTGACCGGCCTGCCGGGGCACAACGCGTTCTTCTCGCGTCTCACCGAGGCGGTGGCCTCCGCCCGGGCGGCCCGTCGTCCCCTGAGCCTCGTCATCATGGACATCGACCGCCTGAAGCGGCTGAACGACCAGAAGGGCCACTCGGCGGGCGACACCGTCGTCGGCGAGGTCGCGCGCCGCCTGGAGGCGGCCGCCGGGGACGGGGACCTGGTCGCCCGGATCGGCGGGGAGGAGTTCGCCTGGCTCATGGACGGCGCCGACGCGGTCGCCGCCCTGGAGGCGGCGCGGCGGGTGCGCCGCCACATCGCCGAGACGCCGGTGCCCGGCGTGGGGGAGGTGACCGCGTCGTTCGGCGTCGCGCAACTCGGCGGGGAGCAGGGTGCCGCGGAGACCCCCGGTGAGCTGCAGCGCAACGCCGAGCTCGCCGTCGAGTACGCGAAGCTGCGCGGCCGCAACACGGTGATCGCCTGGTCGTTCGACGTCACGGAGGAGGTCTTCGCCCGGCGCGCCGCGATGCCCGCCGAGACGCCGAGCCTGCGCGCGATGAAGGCCCTCGCCTGGGCGGTGGACTCCAAGGACCCCAACACCTTCCGTCACTCCGAGCGCGTCGCGGACCTCGCGGTGACCATCGCGATGGCCATGGGGTGGTCCGACTCGCGCCGCGTGCAGCTCCGCGAGGCCGGCATCGTCCACGACGTCGGCAAGATCGCGGTGCCGGACGCCGTCCTGCTGAAGGACGGCCCCCTGGACGACGCCGAGCGCGCGGTGATCAACCGGCACCCGGAGACCGGGGCGAAGATCGTCGCCGACGTGCTGTCGGCCGAGCAGGCGTCGTGGGTGCGGGCCCACCACGAGCGGTGGGACGGCGGCGGGTACCCGGACGGCCTGGCGGGCGAGCAGATCCCGGAGGAGGCCCGCGTGCTGGCCCTCGCCGACGCGTTCGACGTGATGCGCTCCCCGCGCACCTACAAGGCGGCGCGGAGCCTGGAATGGGCCCTCGGCGAGGCGAAGGCGAACTCCGGCACCCAGTTCTGGCCGCCGGCGGTGGAGGCCCTGGAGCGCGTGATCGCCCGCGGCCTGGTGCAGGAGGAGATCACCCTCGAGCCGGCCGGCGGGCCCGCGGCGGTCGCCGCGGGCTGACCGGCGACGGCGGACTACGCCCGGGGGTTCCCCCAGGCGTCGTCGTGCACCAGCGTCCGCCAGGGGCGCTTGATGGCCTTCAGGCGCGGCGGCAGGCCCACCGGGAACTCGGTGGGGTACCCGAGGGGCGTCACGACCGGCACCCGCACCTCGTCCGGCAGGCCGAAGGCGGCCCGCAGCTCGTCCTCGCAGAACCAGTGGAACACGGTGGGCACCGTGCCCAGGCCCTTCGCGCGCGCCGCGACGAACAGGTTCTCCATCGCGAACGCCACGGACATCTCGTCGGAGAGTGCCTCCTTGTCCCGCTCCTGCGGCGGGAACATGTTGCGCGGCACCACCAGGCCCATCACCCACACCGGCACCCGCCGGTAGCTGCCCAGCACCTCCTGGGCGTACGCCTTCGACGCCTCGGCATGCTGCTCGGGGGTGTGGCCCTCCGCCGGGGGACGGACCGTGGTGAAGTACGTGCCGCCGCCGCGGATCACGATGTCGGCGAGCGTCTCGCGCCGCGCGGGGTCGCGGACGACCAGCAGGCTCCATGCCTGCGACATGCTGCCGGTGGGGGCCAGGAGCGCCAGGCGCAGCAGCTCGTCGAGATCCTCGTCCGAGACGGGCCGGTCGGTGTACGCGCGCACGCTGCGACGCTTGCGAATGGCCTCGAGGGCGTCCACGGGGTCCTCCTGGTCGGATGGCATCACGCGGGGCCGGGCCCCGCCGTCCCGGATCCTACGGGCGCTCAGTCGTCGGCGGACGGGGAACGGCGGGTGCTCTTGACGTCCGACCGCAGCCGCTTGGCCGCCAGGCGTCGCTGCCTGGAGCCCAGGGTGGGGCGGGTGGGCCGGCGCGCCGGGGCGGGCGGCGCCAGCGCCGCCTCCACGCGTGACAGGAGGCGTCGCTCCACGATCCCCCGGTTCTGCTCCCGGCTGCGCTCGGTGCCGCACCGCAGGCGCAGGGGGCGCTCGTCCAGGCGCAGGCCGGCGACGAGGCGCTGCGCGATGCGGGCGGGCAGGTCGACCAGATCCTCCTCGGTGAGCGTGAGCTCCACCCGCGTCTCGGCATGGTCGCGTCGCTGCCCGCCGGGCCCGGACGACCGCGAACTGCCCCACCGGCCGCGGGCGGCGAGGTGCTCCGCGACCCGCCGGGGGGTCATGCCGCCTGAACTGGCTCCGCGGGGGTGCCGCCGGCCTCCTGCGCGGCGGCGGCGAGGCGCTCGACGGCCTCCTCGCGGGTCACCTCGTGGCCCTTCTCCCGCTTCCAGATCACGAAGCCGCAGCCCGGGTTCTTCCGGCTCTTCCAGCTGGTGCAGCCGTACGCGCGGGAGTTCTCGATGATGTCGCCCCCGCAGCCCGGGGTGGGGCACTTGCCGATGGGCTCCTTGGCGACGGCCACCGTGGCGGTGCTCTCGCCCCGGGCGACCATCTGGCGGGCGGTCTCGATGTCGACCTCGCCCTTGTTGCCGCGCACCTTCTTCCAGATCACGAACCCGCAGCCCGGTTCCGTGCGGCTCTTCCAGCTGGTGCAGCCGTAGCTGCGCTGCCGCTCGATGATGTCGCCCTCGCACCCCGGGGTGGGGCACCGGCCGACGATCTCCCGGTCGGCGGCCAGGTCCTTGCTGGAGCGCCCGGCGTGGATGTGCTCCATCGCCTCGTCGAGGGTGAGGGTCTTCCCGTTGTTCGTCTTCCACAGCGTGTAGCCGCAGCCGGGCTCGTCCTTGCCCTTGTAGCTGTTGCAGCCGTAGCTCTTGGGGTACTCGACGATCTGCCCCTCGCAGCCCGGCGTGGGGCACGGGGCCAGCACGCGGCGCTCCACGCGGAGGTCCTCGCGCTCCTTGTCGGCGAACCACGCGACGACGTCCTTGGTGAAGTCCTCGACGTCCCGGCGGAACGCGTCGTGGGTCTCCGCGCCGCGCTCGATGTGGACCAGGCGCTGCTCCCAGCGGCCCGTGAGCTCCGGCTTGGTGAGCGCGTGGTCGCCGAGCATGGTGATGAGCCCGACGCCCTTCTCGGTGGCGCGCAGCTGGCGGCCGTCGCGCTCCACGTACTCGGCGTCGATGAGGCGCTCGATGGTGGCGGCGCGGGTGGCGGGCGTCCCCAGGCCGGCGTCCTTCATGGCCTCGGCCGCCTCGTCGTCCTCCACCAGCTTGCCGGCGGTCTCCATCGCGCGCAGGAGGGTGCCCTCCGAGTACCGCGCGGGCGGCTTGGTGCGCTTCGCCAGCGACTCGGCCGCCGCGCAGGTGACCTCCTGGCCCTCGGCCAGCGGCGGGAGGTTCTGCTCCTTCTCGGGCTCCGCGCCCTCGGCGGGGGCCTTCTCGCCCTCGGCCTTCGGCGGCGGGGCGGCCTCCTCGCCGTACACGGCGCGCCAGCCGGCCTCGATCATCACGCGGCCGCGGCTGCGGAACAGGTGGTCCTCGCAGCGCGTCTCGATGACGGTGCGCTCGAACCTCGCGGCGGGGTGGAACACCGCCAGGAAGCGGCGGGCCACCATGTCGTAGATCTTCTTCTCGTCCGCGTTGAGGCGCGCCAGGTCGTGGTCGCCCTCGGTGGGGATGATCGCGTGGTGGTCGGTGACCTTCTTGTCGTTGACGACTCGGCCGAGTGGCAGCTTGTCGAGCCCGAGGACGTACCGGGCCCCGTCGGCGTACACCGGTGCGGCCGCCCCCACCGCGCTGGCGGTGGGCCTGAGCTGGGCGATCATGTCGCCCGACAGGAACCGGGAGTTCGTGCGCGGATAGGTGAGCAGCTTGTGCTGGTCGTACAGCGCCTGCGCCGTGGACAGCGTGCGCTGCGCCGAGAACCCGAACCGCTGGTTCGCCTCGCGCTGCAGGGTCGTGAGGTCGTACAGCAGAGGGGCCTGCTCGACCTGGGGCTTGGTCTCCACCGACAGGACCTCGGCGGGCCTGCCGGACACGGCGGCGGCGATGGACGCGGCCGTCTCGGCGTCGCCCAGCCGCGTCCTGGAGCCCTCGTGCCACATGCCGGTGTACCGGGCGCCGTCGGCCGTGTCGAACGCGGCCTCGACCTCCCAGTAGTCCTCGGGCACGAAGGCCTGGATCGCCAGGTCGCGGTTCACGATGAGGGCGAGGGTGGGGGTCTGGACGCGGCCCAGGGAGAGGACCTTGCGCACCGAGCCCGCCCGGGTGGTGGCGGCGCGCGTGGCGTTCATGCCCACCAGCCAGTCCGCCTCGCTGCGGGCGCGGGCGGCCTCCTCGAGCGGCCTGAGCTGCTCGTCGTCGCGCAGGTTGTCGAAGGCGTCCCGGATGGCCTTGGCGGTCATCGAGCTGAACCAGGCGCGCTTGACCGGCTTCTTGCGCGCGGTCGCGGAGGCGGTCTGCAGGATGAGCTTGAAGATGAGCTCGCCCTCGCGTCCGGCGTCGCAGGCGTTCACCAGGATCTCGAGGTCCTTCCGTGACATGAGCTTGTGCAGCGCCTTGAGGTGCGTGCCGGAGCGCGTGTCGCGGGCCTTGTAGCGGAAGTCCTCCGGGATGATGGGGAGGTCGTCGTACTTCCACTTCTTGAACTTGGGGTCGTACTCGTCGGGATCGACCTGCTCCAGCAGGTGTCCCACCGCGAACGCGACGATGCTGCCGTCGGGCCCCTCGAGGAAATCGCCGGCCTTCTTCGGCTTCCCGAAGAGCGCGGCGGCCACGTCACGGGCGACCGAGGGCTTCTCGCAGATGATGAGCATCCTGGACATCGGCGGCGAGCGTAGCACCGGCGCCAGGCGGTCCGTCCGGCGGGGTGTGCCGGGGGAGCGCCGGGTCCCGTACGGGACCCGCGCGCGGCCCGGCGGTCAGCCCAGGAAGGGCTCCGCGTCCCGGAACATCTCCGGCGGGACGGTCTTCAGGGTGCCGACGGCCTCGGCAAGCGGCACGTCGATCACGCGGTCGCCGCGCACCGCCGCCATGCGTCCGAACAGGCCGTCCGCGACCATGTCGGCGGCGTGCACGCCGAAGCGCGTCGCCAGCGCCCGGTCGAACGCCAGGGGCGTGCCGCCGCGCTGGGTGTGGCCCAGGACGACCGCGCGGGCCTCCTTGCCGGTGAGCTCGCGGATGCGCCGGGCGAGGAAGTCGCCCACGCTCACGTTCGCCAGCTGCACGTGCCCGAACTCGTCGAGCTCGCCGCTGTCGGCGGACCCGTCGGTGAACTGCACGCCCTCGCTGATCACGACGATCGAGAAGTGGCGGCCCTGCGCCTCCCGCTGGTTCACGAGCTCCGCGACGCGCTCCACCGCGGTGGGGACCTCCGGGATGAGGATCGCGTCGGCGCCGCCGGCCAGGCCGGACTCCAGGGCGATCCAGCCGGCGTGGCGGCCCATGACCTCCACCACCATCACCCGGTCGTGGGAGTCGGCGGTGGTGTGCAGGCGGTCGATCGCCTCGACGGCGATCTGCACGGCGGTCCAGAAGCCGAACGTGTAGTCCGTGCCGGACAGGTCGTTGTCGATGGTCTTCGGGACCCCCACCACGGGGAATCCGAAGTCGGCGTGCAGGCGGTTCGCCACGCCGAGGGTGTCCTCGCCGCCGATCGCCACCAGGGCGTCCAGGCCGAGCTTCTTCGCGTTCTCGACGACCAGCCGGGGCCCGCCGTCACGGCTGTAGGGGTTCGTGCGCGAGCTCCGCAGGATCGTGCCGCCGAGGTGGAGGATGCCGCCGACCGCGGCGCGGTCGAGCGGGCGGGTCTCCGGCTCGATGATCCCCCGCCACCCGTGGAGGATGCCGAGGTGCTCGTGTCCGTACCGGCTGGCGCCCGTGCGGACCACCGCACGGATCACCGCGTTGAGACCGGGGCAGTCGCCGCCCCCGGTGAGGAGTCCGACTCTCATGGCGGCGATGCTATCCCCGCGGGCGGCCGCCGCGGAATGGGCCCGGGGCGGAGCCGGCGCGGTCCGGGCCTGTGCGGGCGTCCAACACGGAGCGTGCCGCTCGCGGCTCAGGCTCGCGCCGAAGCTCATCCTCGCCGTCCTCGCGGCAGGCGTGGTCCCCATGCTCGTCGTCGCGTTCATCGGCCTCCGCGTCTCGGGAGACCCGAAGACGCGGGCGAAGGCCACCCAGCAGGACCAGGCGGCGACCGTCCTGGACGTGATCGACCGGAACCTGTTCGAGCGGTACGGCGACGTCCAGGCGTTCGCCCTGATCCGGGCGGAGGCCACCCGCGTGCGGGACGACATCCCCCAGGTCGCCGCGTCCGCCGAGGAGACCGGCGCCGCCGCCGAGGAGGTCGGGAACGCGACCACCAGCGTCGGCAGGTCGTCCGGCGAACTCGCCGACATGGTGGGCGTGTTCCGCGTTTGGAACCGGGGCGTGCCGGACCGCCGGGCGCGGATGCGCGAGCTGGAGGAGCGCGACCCGCGGGCCTGATCCCGCAGGGTTCCGCGCAGGGCCGGCGGCCGCGGGCGTCAGGTACGCTCGCGGCCGTCGTCGTTCACCGGGAGGACGCGCCGTCGCCGGGCGAGAGCAGCCGGTGACGCCCACGAGGCGCCACCATTCCGCGGGAGGGGTCGTCGTCGCGGTTCGCGAGGGCGCCGCCCACCTGGCGGTCATCCGCCCGGCCGGCCGGCCGGAGGGGCACTGGACCCTCCCGAAGGGCACCGTGGAGGACGGCGAGGCGCCGCTGCAGTCCGCCCTGCGCGAGGTGCGCGAGGAGACCGGCCTCATCTGCGAGGCGGGCGGCCAGCTGCCGACGCTGCGGTACTTCTTCACCAGCGACGGGGTCCGCATCTCCAAGACCGTGGACTACTGGCTCATGACGCCCATCGCCGGCGGCATCGACGCGATCGACGAGGCCATGCGGGTGGAGGTGCACGAGGCCCGCTGGCTGCCGCTCGCGGCCGCGGTGCGGGACCTGGCGTACGACGACGAGCGCCGGCTGGTGGCCGACGTGGCACGCGATCTCGGGGCGGCGTGACCCTGCGGGTGCGTGAGGCCGTGCCGGGCGAGATGGAGCCCCTCCTCCTCCTGCGGGAGGAGGTGTTCTGCGCGGAGCAGGGCGTCCCGCTGGACGAGGAGCGCGACGCGCACGACGCAACCGCGCTGCACCTGGTCGCGTTCGCCGGCGGCGACCTGGTGGGCACCTGCCGCCTGCTGGCCGGCGACGGCCTGTGGAAGCTGGGGCGCATGGCGGTGCGGCGCTCCGCCCGGGGCACCGGCGTCGGGCTGGCGCTGCTCGCGGAGGCCGAGCGGCAGGCGCTGGCGCGCGGGGCACGGCGGCTGGGGTTCACGGCGCAGACCCAGGCGATCGGCTTCTACCGGCGCGGCGGGTACCGCACGCTCGGCGGGATCTTCGACGACGCGGGCATCCCGCACGTCTGGATGGAGCGGCCGCTCGCGGAGTGACCCCGGGGCCATGGGCGTGTGCTGGTGGCCGGACCCCCGCAGATACCGGCCACCAACACGCGATGGCTCCTTGGTCGGCGCCATCCCGGCCGACATTAGCGGAGCGTCGCTTCAATCTGATACGCAATCGAATTGGTTTGCCCCGGAGGGTCCGGGGGCAGTGAGGCCGGACAATCCGTCCCGCGGACCCCCGCATTTGGCCGCGTCCAACCCGTGAGGCGCGCCCGTGGAACCGCCGAGGCGCAACGGATGTGCATCGCGGCGTTCGGAGCGATACTCGGAGTCCGACGACCGATGCCCCAGGACGTGCCTCACCCGACCCAGGCGGCGCCGGTCGCGCACCGCGCCGAGGAGCCGCGCATCACCCTCGACGCCGAGGGCCGCGTGGTGAGCGCCAACGCCGCGTTCCGCGCGGCGGCCGGGGCCGGCGCCGGCATCTCCGTGGGCGCCATCGCCCCGCGGGCGTGGTGGCCCACATGGGAGGCGGAGCGCGACCGGCTGCTGCGGCGGGTCGCGGAGGTCGTGGCCGCGGAGGGCGACCCGGCGGCCGTGCTGACGCTGGTGGCGGAGGTGGTGGCCACCGCGTTCGGCGCGGACGGCGGCCGGGTCGCCAGGTTCCGGGACGGCATGGCGCAGGTGGTGGGCACCTGGGGCGTGGGCGCCGAGGTGGGGGAGTGCTTCAGCCTCAGGGGCCGGCGGACGATGGCGGTGGTCGCCGCCACCGGCCGCCCCGCGCGGGTGGACGACTACGGGGAGCTCCGGGCGACGGACCCCGACTCGGCGCGCACCGTCGACCCGGTGTACCGGTCGGGCATCGCCGCGCCCATCCGGTGGGGCGGGGTGCTGTGGGGCGGGCTGCTGGCGCTGTCGACCCGTGAGGACGCGGCGTTCGCGCCGGGCGCCGAGGACCGCCTGGCGGAGCTGGGGGAGCTGGTGGGGATGGCGGTGGCCGGTGCCGCCGCCCGCGCCGCGGAGCGGGCCGGGGCGGGCACCGACCCGCTCACGGGTCTCCTCAGCCGCCGGGCGTTCGAGGAGCGCCTCACCGTGGAGGTGGCGCGGGCCCGGTGCCGCGACGGCGAGGTGTCGCTGGTGCTGTTCGACGTGGACGGGTTCGGGGACGTCAACGACCGGCTGGGGCACGCCGGCGGCGACGAGGTGCTGCGGCAGGTGGGGGAGCGCCTGCGGGGGTGCGCGCCGCCGGAGGCGGTGGTCGCGCGGGTCGCCGGGGACGAGTTCGCCTGGGTGGTGCCGGAGTCGGGCTCGGAGGGGGCCCTCGCCGCCGCCGTCCGCGCCCGCGACGCCCTCCAGGCCGCGCCGTTCCCCGGCGCCGGGCACCTCACCGTGTCGGCGGGCGTGTGCGACCTGCGCCACGCCCCGGACGGGCCGCGCGACCTGCAGCGCAAGACGCACATCGCGCTGTATGCCGCCCAGCACTCCCACCGGGACGGGGCGGTGCGATACACGCCGGAGATCACCGAGGTGGTGTCCGGCCACGAGCAGGCCCGGCGCATCGCCCGGGGCCGGGCGCTCAGCGGCATCCGCCTGCTGGCCCGGGCGGTCGACGCGCGCGACCCGTCCACCCAGCGGCACTCCGAGCGCGTGGCGGCGCTGGCGCACGAGCTGGGGCTGGCGCTGGGCTGGCCGCGGGAGGAGGCCCTGCTGCTGCACCAGGCCGGGCTGGTGCACGACGTCGGGAAGATCGGGGTGCCGGACAGCGTGCTGCTCAAGCCCGGCCCGCTCACCCCCGAGGAACGCCGCCGGGTGCGGGAGCATGCGGCGCTGGGCGCGGAGATCGTGGCCGAGGCCCTGGGCCCGGAGCAGGTGGAGTGGGTGCGCCACCACCACGAGCGGCCGGACGGCGCCGGCTACCCGGACGGCGTCGGCGGCGCGCGCCTGTCGGTGGGCGCCCGGATCCTCGCGCTCGCCGACGCGTTCGACGCGATGACCTCGATGCGCGGGTACCGCGGTCCGCTGGACGTGGAGGCCGCGGTGTCCGAATGCCGCCGGGGCGCCGAGGCGCAGTTCTGCCCCCGCGTGGTGGCGGCGCTGGAGCGGTTGTGGGTGTCGGGGCTCCTCCCGGTCGCGCCCCCGGATCCCCTGGCGAACCCCGGGGCCCGGTCGGGCTCACCGGATGGCGCGGCGCAGGAGCGGCGGTAGGTACGCGGCGCCCGGGCCGCGCGCGGCGGCCCGGTCCCCGGGGTTCGCGAGGGGGCAGCGCTCCGCCGACAGGCAGCCGCAGCCGATGCACCCGTCCAGCCCGTCGCGCAGGGCCTGCAGCGCCGCGATCCGGGCGTCCAGGCGCGGGCCCCACGCGCGGGCCAGGCGCGACCAGTCCCCGGGCGTGGGGGGCCGGCCGTCGGGCAGGGCGGCCATGGCCTCACCGATCTCGGCCAGGCCGAGCCCCACGTTCTGAGCGGCGCGGATGAACGCCAGCCGCCGCAGGACGCTGCGGTCGTAGGCCCGCCGTCCGCCGGGGGACCGCACGGACGCGATGAGCCCCCGCTCCTCGTAGAACCGCAGCGCGGACGCGGCGACGCCCGCGCGGGCCGAGACCACCCCGATCGGAAGCGCCGCTTCGGATCCCATCGCACACCCCTTGACCTCAAGTGCACTTGAACTCGTACGGTCCCATCGTGGCACACCTCGGATGGGAGGGACCGATGGACACGAGCACGATGCCGGTGGCGCTGGTCACCGGGGCGTCCCGCGGCCTGGGCCGGGCCGTGGCGCACGCGCTGACCGTCCGCGGATACCGCGTGGTCGCCGACGGCCGGGACCCGGCGGCCCTGGCGCGGGCGGCGGCGTCCGCGCCGGGGCCCGGCACGGTGACCGCCGTGCCAGGCGACCAGGCCGATCCGGCTCACCGCCGCGCGCTGGGGGAGGCCGTCCGGGCGCTCGGCCGGCTGGACGCGATGGTCGCGTGCGCGGCGGCGCTGGGCGTCGCCCCGCCGCCCCGGCTGGAGGACCACCCCGCCGCCGACCTCGAGCGCCTGTTCGCGGTGAACGCCGTCGCGCCGGTGGCGATGCTGGCCCGGGTGCTGCCGCAGCTGGAGGCGGCCGGCGGGCGGGTGGTGCTCATGACCTCGGATGCGGCGGTCGCCGCGTACGAGGGCTGGGGCGGGTACGGCGCCAGCAAGGCCGCGCTGGAGTTGCTCACCGCCGTCGTCGCGGTGGAGCATCCGTCGCTGCGCGTCTACGCCCTCGACCCCGGGGAGATGGACACCGCCATGCTGCGGGCGGCGATGCCCGGCGAGGACCTCTCGGACCGGGCGGCGCCGGACGATGTCGCGCCCGCGGTGGTGCGGCTCCTGGAGGGCGATCTGCCCGGTGGCCGGTACATCGCCGCGGGAATGCCGGCGGTGCCGGCGTGACCGCGCCCGCGCCGGTGCGGGAGGCCACGGCGCCGCCGGAGCGCCGCGGCGTCGCGCGGGACGGCGTGCGGATGCTCGTGTGGCGCCCCGGGGCGGTCGCGCACCGCCGCTTCCGGGACCTGCCGGCCGAGCTCCTGCCCGGTGACCTCCTGATCGTCAACACCTCGGCGACGATCCCCGCCGCGCTCACGGCCCGGCCGGAGCGCGGCGAGCCCCGCCCGCTGCACGTGTCCGCCGTGATCGCCGACGGCGACTGGGTGGTGGAGGTGCGTCTGCCCGGCGGCGGCGGCCCCGACCTCGCGCGTGACGCGGGCGAGGTGCTGCGGCTGCCGGACGGCGCCGAGGTGCGGCTGCTCGCCCCGCATCCGGGGGCGGCGGCCGGCGAGACCCGCCTGTGGCGCGCGTCCGTATGCCCGCCGGTGTCCGCCGCGGAGTACCTGGCGCGCCACGGGCGGCCCATCGGCTACGGGTACCTGGACGGGCCCACCCGCCTGCGGGACCACCAGACGGTGTTCGCCGCGCATCCGGGCAGCGCCGAGATGCCGAGCGCGGGCCGGCCGTTCAGCGGGCGGCTCCTCGCCCGCCTGGTCTCCGCGGGGGTGACCCTCGCGCCCGTGCTCCTGCACGCCGGCGTCTCCAGCCCGGAGGCGCACGAGCCGCCCCAGGCGGAGCGGTTCGCCGTGCCCGCCGACACGGCCCGGCTGGCGGAGAGCGCGCGCCGTGCCGGGCGCCGCGTGATCGCCGTGGGCACCACCGCCGCCCGGGCGCTCGAGAGCGCCGCGTCCGGGGCGGGCCGGGTGCGGCCGGCGTCCGGGTGGACGGACCTGGTGCTGGGCCCGGACCGGCCCGCCCGGGTGGTGGACGGCCTGGTGACGGGCCTCCACGAACCGCGGGCGAGCCACCGCATGCTCATCGAGGCGGTCGCCGGCCCGGCGGCGGTGGCCGAGGCCTACGCGGCCGTCACGGCGGCTTACCTGTGGCACGAGTTCGGCGACACCATGCTGCTCCTGCCCGGGGGCGTCAGCCGGACACCATCACCGAGGTGGCCTTCACGACCGCGGTCGCCGGGCCGCCGGGGCGCAGGCCCAGATCCTCGGCGGCCTCGGAGGTGATGATCGCCACCACGCGCACCGGCTCGGTGACGTCGATCTCCACGCGTGTGAGCAGGCCCTCGGCCGTAACCGACCGGACGGTGCCGGGGAACCGGTTGCGGGCGCTCATCGACGTGCCGCGCTCGCCCCGCAGCCGGTCGATCTCCGATGCGTCCACGATGCGGCGGTTGGCGGTGTCGCGGTGCACGGCGATGCGCCCCGCGCGGTCCCACCGCCGGAGCGTGTCGAGGCTGATGCCCAGGGCGCGGGCGGCCTCGCTGGCGGAGTAGGTGCGCTCGTCGGCCATCGGGCGGGCAGGCTACGCCGGGGGGTCGGGGCCGCGCAACCCGTCGTCGGTGCGGTGCCGGCGCGTGAGGGCCTCCACGAAGGCGGTGGCGGGGGATCCGGCGAGTTCCCGTGCCGTGCCGGTCTGCACGATCCGGCCGGTGTCCATCACCGCCACACGGTTGGCCAGCGCCACGGCGTCCTCGAAGTCGTGGCTCACGATCACGGTGGGCAGGCCCAGCTCCGCGAGCGTGCCCCGCAGCTCGGCGCGGACCGCGTCGCGCGTGTGCGGGTCGAGGGCGGCCATGGGCTCGTCCAGCAGCAGCACCCGGGGACGGCGCGACAGCGCCCGGGCGAGGGCGACCCGCTGGCGCTCGCCCCCGGAGATCTCGGCGGGGCGGGCGGACGCCAGGTGCGCGATACCGAGCCGCTCCAGCAGCTCCTCCGCTCCGGCGCGGCCGCCGAACCGCACGTTGCCGAGCACCGTCATGTGCGGGAACAGGGCGTACTGCTGGAACACCAGGCCCACCGAGCGCCGGTCCGGCGGCAGGTTCACGCGACGTCCCGAGTCGAACCACACCTCGTCGCCCACGGCCACGCGCCCCTCCCGCGGGCGCTCCAGCCCGGCGACGGCGCGCAGCACCGTGCTCTTGCCCGCCCCGGAGGGCCCCACGAGCACCAGCGTTTCGGACGCGACCTCGAGCTCCGCGGTTACGCGGAAGCGGCGCCGGGGGACCGCGATGCGGATCTGGAGCGCGTCTGCCATGCCGAGAGCAGTTTGACGAGGAGCAGGACGGTGGCGGCGAAGATCACCAGGAGGCCGCCGATGGCGAGCGCCGCGTCGAAGTCGGACTGGAACTGGGCGTACACCGCCAGCGGCAGCGTCTGGGTGACGCCCTGCAGGGACCCGGCGAAGATGATGGTGGCCCCGAACTCGCCCACGCCCCGGGCGAACGCGATGGCCCACGATGACCCCAGCCCGCCCATGGCCATGGGGATCGCGATGCGTGCGAACACCCGTGCGGGGCCCGCGCCCAGGGTGCGTGCGGCGTCCACGCAGTCCCGGTCGATCGCGTCGAACGCCGCGGTGGCCCCGCGCAGGTAGTAGGGGCCTGCGACGAACGCCACCGCCATGATCACGGCGATCTGGGTGAACGGGATGGCGAGCCCGAGGAACGCCATCTGGTCCGACAGGATGCCGAAGCGGCCGAACGCCACCAGCAGCCCCACGCCGGCCACGGTGGGCGGCAGCACCAGCGGCAGCTCGCACAGGGTGATGACGACGGCCCGCCCGGGGAACCGCCGGGTGGCGAGCAGGTAGGCGGCCGGGGTCCCCACGATCAGGAACGCGACGTTCGCCCACAGACTCGTCCAGGCGGTCACCCGCAGCGCGTCGAGGGCCAGGTCGGACGTGTAGAGGTCGCCCGGCGGGACCCGGATGAAGATGGCCGCGATGGGGAGGACCAGGAACGCCAGGGTCGCCGCCACCATCACGGCGGCGACGACCCCGAACAGCGACCTCACGGGCGGGCGGTCAGTTCTCGAGCCGGAAGCCGTACTTCTTCAGCCAGCGCTTGCCGACCGTGCCCCGCAGGTAGCGGACGAACGCGCGGGCCTGCGCGGGGTGCGGCGCGGCCTTGTTCACGGCGATTGAGTAGGCGACGGTGGGCTGCGCGGACTCCGGGATGGCGACGTACCTCACGCGCTTGCGCTCGTTCAGGAAGTCGGTCCAGTAGGCGACGCCCGCGTCGGCCTCGCCGAGGGCGACCTTCGTCACCACGCCGCGGACGTCGGACTCGTTGCTCACCACGTTGTTCAGGGCGGCCTCGAGGTTCAGCTTCTTCAGCACGGTGCGGGTGTAGGAGCCCACCGGGACCGTGGCGTCGCCGATCACCAGCTTCACGCCGGGCTTGGCGATGTCGTCGACGGAGTCGATGCGGGCGGGGTTCGCCTTGGGGACGATGACGACGAGCACGTTGTAGGCGAACACCACCGGCTGCTCCACCAAGCCCTTGGCGAACAGCTGGGCGGGGTACCGCACGTTCGCGGACGCGAACACGTCGGCGGGGGCGCCCTGCTCGATCTGGAACGCGAGCTGGTCGGACCCGGCGAAGCTGTAGGTCTCCTTCGGCGCCATCGCCGGGAACATCTCGGCGAGGGATGCGGCCGCGTAGATCGTCGCGCCCTTCAGGCGCAGCTCGGGCTTGAGCGGCTTCGGCTTCTTCGGGGTCGCCTGCTCGACGGCGGCGGGGCCGGGGGCGGCCTCGGTGAACACGGCCGCACCGCCCAGCAGGACGGTCGCGGAGAGGACGGCTGCGGTTGCTCGGGAACGCACTGGGGGGTTCTCCTGGTCGGGCCCTGAACGAAACCTCACGAGCATATGCGATGCATAGGCCGCACTGTCAATTCTTCCGCGGTTCCGGGGGGAAATCGTGCGGGCCGTGCCATGCCACCGGCTGGACGGCCGGCCCACGCATCGACGCCCCGTCAGTGCCGCAGGTCGTGACGCAGGCGGCCGCGCAGCTCGGCGAAGCGCACGACCTCGTACGCGAGCATCGCGGCGAGGATGCCCACGGCCATCGCCAGCGTGGCGAGCGCCGGCATCACCGCCCCCGCGGGGATCAGGGCGATCATCACCAGCGCGACGATGAACCGCTGCGCCGAGAACCTGTGCACGTTGCGCCACCGGAACGCGACGTGGGCGAGCATGTACATGGCGATGCCGCCCAGCAGCGCCGTGGCGGGCTCGGCGTGCAGCGGGTCGCCGACGTGCGCCAGGGTCGTCTTCACGCCCAGCGCGACCATGACGATCCCGGCGACCATGGGGAAGTGCAGGTAGGAGAACGAGTCCCGCGCGACCTCGTTGCGCTCCCTGCCGGGCGCCGCCTTCTGCAGGCGGCGGGCCGCCACCAGCGCGACCACGTCGAAGTACATCCACCACAGGGCGGCCGCCAGGGCCACCGCCACGACGGCGGCCACCACGACGCCGGCGTCCACTCCGCCCTGCGCGCCCAGGCCGATCGCGACGATCGACTCGCCGAGCGCGATGAGCACGATGAGCCCGTGCCGCTCGGCGAAGTGCTCCGGCTCGAGCCGCCAGCCGTCGGACCCGGACACGTACGGGCCCGCCATGTCGATCACCACGGCCGCCGCCCAGGTGAGACCCTGCGCCGGCCCGTCCAGGAAGGCCGCGAAGACCAGCAGGCTCACCCCGATGAACGTGCTCACGAACAGCCCGATGACCGATCGGCGAAGGGCCGGGTCCCCGCGGGCGCCCACCATGAACAACCCGATGTGGGCGAGCCGCACGACCGCGTACGCGCCGGCGAACAGCAGGCCCAGGTCCCGGAACGCCTCCGGGATGCACAGCGCCACCACCAGCAGGCCGGCCATGGCGGCGAACATCGCCAGGCGCACCCAGCCCTCCTCGGGGTCCACGAGGCTGGTGAGCCACGCGTACCCCACCCAGGACCACCACAGGACGGCGAGCACCAGCAGCGCACGGCCGAACTGCGCCCATGTGGGGTCGGCGGCCATCAGCGAGGTGCACTCGGTGATCGCCAGCACGAACACCAGGTCGAAGAACAGCTCGAGGGGCGTGACGGTCGCGCCCTCCCGGAGCGCGGCGCTGAGCCGGGGGCGGGCGGGCTCGGAGCTGCTCATGCCCGGGATCCTGCCCGGTCGACCCGGCCGCGCGCCCGCGCACGCGCGCCGGACCGCGCTCCCGCCTACCGGGAGGCCACCGCCGGCGCCGCCAGGGCCGGTCGTCCGCGGCGCGGCATGCGGCGGCAGGCCACGGCCCCCAGCGCCCCGGCGCCGATGCAGGCGGCCGCGCCCACCCCCAGCGCCACGCGCGGGCCCGCCCAGTCGGCGATGGCGCCGATCACCGGCCCGCCGAGGGGCGTGCTGCCCAGGAACGCGACCGACCACAGGGCCATCACGCGACCGCGGAAGCGCGGGTCGCTCTCCAGCTGCAGGGTGGAGTTGCCGGTGGCCAGGAACATGATGCTCGCGGCGCCCACCGCGGCGATCGCGACCACCTCCAGCGCGAGGGTGGGCGCGGCGGCGGCCACGGCGATGGCGATCCCGAACACCAGCGCCGCGCGGCTCAGCGGGGCCACGCCGGTGGCCGAGCGGCCGGCGGTGAGCAGCCCGCCCGCGACGGCCCCCGCGCCCATCGCGGACACGATCAGCGCGAACGTCCCCGGGCCGCCGTGGAACGTGCCGTGGGCGAGCACCGGCAGGACCACCGCGAACTCGTAGGCCAGCATCCCCACGATCAGCAGCATCATCAGCGGCACCAGCAGCCCGGGCGTGGCGCGCACGTAGCGCAGCCCCTCCCGCAGCTGGCCGGGCGCGCGGGCCGCCTGGGGGGCGGGCCGCAGCGCCGAGGTGTCCATGGTGGCCAGGGCGCCCAGCACCGCGGCATAGGTGGTGGCGTTCACCAGGAAGCAGATGCCCGTGCCGACCGTGCCGATGAGGATGCCGGCGACGGCCGGGCCCACCGCGCGGGCGGAGTTCACCAGGATGCTGTTGAGGGTGACGGCGTTGCGGACCTGGTGCGGCGGCACCATCTCCGACGCGAAGGCCTGGCGCGCGGGGTTGTCGGCGGCGCTGGTGAGCCCGAACAGCAGGGCCAGCACGACGACCATCCACAGACGCACGGCGCCGGTCACGGTGAGCAGGCCCAGTGCGACGGCCTGCACGCCGAACGCCGCCTGGGTGGCCATGAGCATGCGGCGCTTGTCGACACGGTCGGCCAGCACCCCGCCGTAGGGCGCGAACAGCAGCACGGGCAGGAACTGGGCGGCGGCCACCAGGCCCAGCCAGGTCCCGGAATGCGTGAGCTGCAGCACCAGCCACGACTGCGCGACGGCCTGCATCCACGTGCCCGCCAGGCTCACGGCCTGGCCGGCGAAGTACCTGCGGTAGTTCGGCTCGCCGAGCGCGGCGAATGTGCCGCGAAGGCTCATCGGCGGGCCTCGGCGGACGGCTGCCGGGGCTCGTCGCCGGCGAGGTCCTCCAGCGCCGGCAGCGCATCGCGCAGCGCGGCGAGGCGCTCCGGCTCGAGGTCCTCCAGCAGGGCGGCGAGGGCGGCGCGATGGCGGGTGCGGATGCGGCCGATGCGGCGCCTGCCGGCGGTCGTGGCCTCCACCCGGGTGGCGCGCCGGTCCTCGGCGTCCACCGAGCGGCTCACCAGGCCCTGTTCCTCGAGGGTGCCGAGCATGCGCGAGAGCATCGTGGGGTTGAGGCCCTCACATGCCGCCAGGTCCCCGGCGCGGGTGGGCCCCGTGCGCACCAGCGTCGCCAGCAGCCCCGACTGGGCGGGGGTGAGGCCCTCCTCGGCGCTCAGGCGCCGCATCCGCCGGGCCACGCGCAGCACCGCGGTGCGCAGCCGCGCGATCTCGTCGTCCGTCATGCCCTGCAATGGCGGCCCATCCCGTAATTGCTTGCCGTCAGGCAACAATATCGCGATGTCGTTCCCGGCGCCCGCTCCGTCGCGGGACGGCGCGACCACGGGTCGTTCGTCCCCGCCGCGGGCCGCGCACGGTCACCGTGCCGGACGCGTCGAACACGGCCTCGGTGACCAGCGGTCCGTGCGCGCCGGCCGTGATGCTCGACACCGTGCGGGTGGGGCCGCCGGCCGGCAGGACCAGCATGCCCCGGAACCGGTACCGGGCGTTCCGGGGCCGTGTGCCGCGTGGTGCCGGAGCATCCGGCCGCGAGGGTGGCCAGGGCGACCGCGCCGGTGGTCCTGGCGGCCCGTGCGAGGTGGTCGAGGGTCATGCCCGCACGCGGCTCCGTCCGGTGATCGTCCGCCGCCGGGGAGGGAGCACGGGATGCGCACCCGCCCGGGTCGTCCCCGCGGTGCGCGGCGGCATAGGGTCGCATGGTCGGCACCCGGATGAGGAGGGTCGCGATGGACACCGGCCGCCCCGGCGAGTACGTCGCCGATCCGGCGCGGGAGGCGCCGCCCGCGCCCGAGGCGCACACGCACGACGTCGTCGACCTGGACACCGGGCGCGTCGCGTCGGCGGATGTGCGCAGGGCACCGGCCGCCGCCACCCTGGCGGGGCGCCTGGAGGAGCTGGGCGTCCGGGTGGACGCCGCGCTCGTCGCCAAGCGCACCCACCGCCTCACCCCGCAGCGGCCGTACCAGGCGACGCCCCAGGCGTGGCTCGACACGTTCGACGGCGCCTACACCTCGGCCCCCGGCGTGAACCAGATCTGGTGGCGGATGCCCGCGAGCTTCCCCACGGAGTTCATGGCCGGCGTGAACTTCTCGTTCCGTGGCTCCGGCGCCGGCCCGCGCCTGCTGCGGCTCACCTACGAGGTGTGGCCGTACGCCGGGATGACGGGGACGGTGGTGGTCGACATCGGGGCCAAGCGCACGGAGATCCCCATCAGCGCGTCCGGGACCCGCACCACCGACATCGCGTTCACCCATCCGGGCGGCGTCGTCGACGCCCGCGTGTTCTTCCGGCCGGGGCTCATCGACTTCGTGTTCAAGGCGGTGGCGCTCTCGCGCCGGGCGTGAGCGCTCAGCGGCGGATGGGGCGGAGCGTGCGGTAGTACTCGCGGGGGTTCTTGGTGCCCATGAGGGGCACCGAGGAACGTGCGACGGGCTCGGCGGGATTCCCCTGGACCATGGTCAGCGGAGGGACGGATTTCGTGACCACGCTGCCGGCGGTCACCACGGCCCCGCGGCCGATGGTCACGTTCGGGAGGATGATCGCGCCCGGGCCCACGAACACGTCGTCCTCGATGCGCACCGACGTCACGGACTCGTCGCCGGTCGCGTCGGCGGCGGTCGTGCCGGCGAAGTGGGCGATCACCGTGACCCGCACCGACAGGTCCACGTTCGCCCCGATGGACACCAGGTGCGGGCGGTCGGTCTCGAGGATGACGTCCATCCCGATGAACGTCCTCGGTCCGATGCGGACCCCCCGCAGGCGGTGCAGCCGCGGCCGCAGGGAGTACGCCCCGGGGGCGTACAGGGCGATGAGCTGCAGCACCCGGTTCCTCAGGGCCACCACGACCGGGGTCGCGCTGTAGTTCCAGGCCGCGCGGGGCGGCATCGGCCGGCGCTCAGGCGGCATGGTCCGCGATGTAGCGGCACAGCGGGCCCACCCGCGCCAGGTCGTCCGCGTCCAGGGCCTCGTAGTCGATCTCGAGTCCGAGCGCGTCCTCGACGTCGCCCAGCAGGTTGAGGAGCCCGAGGGAGTCGACGACCCCGTTGTGCAGGAGGTCGAAGTCGCCGGTCACCGACGCCGCGTCGATGCCGAGCAGCGACAGGGGCGCGGTGAGGCGGTCCAGGAGGGCGGCGCGGACGGCCTCGGGCGTGACCGCGCTCACCCGGGGTCCCCGTCGAGCAGCGCGAGCAGGGCCCGCCGGTCGGTCTTGCCGTGCGTCGTGCGCGGGATCGCGTCCATCATCCTCACCTCGACGGGGACCATATAGCCGGGCAGGTGCGCGGCGAGGGCGACCCGCATGGCCGCCGGCTCGGCGCCGCCGGTCGCGAAGCACACGATGCCGCCGACACCGGTCGCGAGCACCGGCCAGCCGACCGCCGCCGCGTCGTCCACCCCCGGCAGGTCGCGTGCCGCCCGCTCGACCTCGGCGAGCTCGACGCGGTTGCCGAGCACCTGGACCTGGTCGTCCAGGCGCCCCAGGAACAGGAACGGCTCGTCCCCGTCGGGACGGCGCACGCGGTCCCCGGTACGGTAGAACCGCTCGGTGCGCCCCGGCGGCACCACGAACCTGCGCGCCGTCGCCTCGGGCTGATCCCAGTCCCCGGGCGCGACCTGGTGGCCGGCGATCAGGAGCTCGCCCGCGGCGCCCGGCGGCACCTCCGCGAGGGACGCGTCGACGGCGAGAGCCCGCAGGCCCGGCAGCGCCCTGCCGATGGGCACGATGCCGCCCGCCTGGGCGTGGACCGCGTCCCGCGGGCTCCAGCGGTGCACCAGGCACTCCACGGTCACCTCGGTGGGGCCGTAGTGGTTCTCGAGCACCGACCGGGGGGCCGCGGCCGCCCAGGCGCGGGCGAGGTCCTCGGGCAGGGCCTCGCCACCGAAGATGCTGAGGCGCAGGCTGGGGTAGGCGTTCGGCTTGAGGGCGCCCAGGCGGCGCATGAACAGGGCGATCGAGGGCACGGAGTCCCACACCGTGAGGGCCGCGTCGCGGATGAAGCGGCCCGGCTTGATGAGCTGGCCCCGCGGCAGGCAGTGGGCGCAGGCGCCCCCCGCCCAGGCGAGGAACGTGTCGTACAGGCCGGCGTCGAACGTGGGCTCCGCCGTCACCGACACGCGATCACCGGGACCGATGCCGTACCGCTCGGCGGCGGCGGTGACCAGCGGGACGATGTTCGCGTGCGTGATGCCGACGCCCTTGGGCGTCCCCGTCGTCCCGGAGGTGAACAGCAGGTACGCGATGCCGCCGGGGTCCGGGCCGGTGCCCGTTGGGCCCGACGCGCCGGCGCCCACGACCCCGGCCCGCGGCGTGACCGTGTGTCCCCGCAGCGCCGCGCCGAGCGCCGAGGGGTCCTCCAGGTCCGGCGCGATCACCGCCACCGGCGGGTCCGGCGCGTCGAGCACCCCGGGAGCGGCCGCCGCCCCGTCCGCGTCGACGACCACGACGCGGGCTCCGCCGCGGCGGAGCATGTCGCGGGTCCGCGCCGGCGGGAACGCGGGGTTCAGCGGCAGGTGGGTGTGCCCGGCCAGCAGGGCGGCGAGCAGGCCCACGAAGGCCGTCACCGAGCGCCGCGCGAGCACGCCCGTCACCTCCGGGGCCCCGCGGGGCGTGGCGGCGCGTACGGCCCCGGCGAGGTCGCGTGCCGCGGCGTGCAGCTCGGCGTAGGTCAGCACGGCGCCGTCGGCGGCCAGCGCCGGCGCGTCGGGGTGCCGCTCCGCGGTCCGCGTGAAGACGGCCCCCAGATCGGTCGCGGGCCGTGCCCGCCCGTCGTCGGTCACCGCCCCTCCAGCAACCCGAGCAGCGCGGGGCGGTCGAACTTGCCGTTGGCGTTCAGCGGCAGGGCGTCCACGCACCGCACGTCCCGGGGCACCATGTAGTCCGGCAGCACGTCCGCGGCGGCGCGGCGGAGCGCCGGGACGTCCAGGTCGCGCGCGGCGACGAAGCACACGATCCCGCCCACCCCGGCGTCGGTGGGGGGCCAGCCCAGCGCGACCACCTCGTCCGTCCCGGTCAGGCGCCGGATCGCCGCCTCCACCTCGCCGAGCTCCACCCGGTGGCCCAGCACCTGCACCTGCCCGTCGAGGCGGCCCAGGAAGGCCATCGGGCCGTGCCCGTCGGGGCGGCGCACGCGGTCGCCGGTGCGGTAGTGGCGTTCGGTCCGTCCCGGCGGGACGACGAAGCCGCGCGCGGTGGCCTCCGGGTCGTCCCAGTATCCGAGTGCCACCTGGGGTCCCGCGACCAGCAGCTCGCCGGCCTCCCCGGGAGGGACCTCCATGAGGTCCTGGTCCGCGACGAACGCCGTGCTCCCCGGAAACTCGGTCCCGATGGGGACGATGCCGTTCACGGGTTCCCGCCCGGGCGAGGCGCTCCAGCGGTGCCCGGTCACCACGATCGTCGTCTCGGTGGGTCCGTAGGTGTTCTCGAGGATCCCGTTCGGCGCCGCCCGGGCCCAGTCGAGCGCGACGCGCTCGGGAAGGGCCTCGCCGGCGAACACGCTGAGCCGCAGGCCCGGGTAGCGGCCGGGGCCGAGCTCGCCGAAGCGGCGCATGAACATCGCGACCGACGGCACCGAGTACCACACGCTGAGCCGGGAGTCGCGGATGTACCGGCCCGGCTTGCGGACCTGCGCCGCCGAGGGGCAGCAGACGCAGGCGCCCGCCTCCCACGCCATGAACATGTCGGCGACCGACACGTCGAAGGTGAGGTCGAACATCTGCGACAGCCGGTCGCCCGGGTCGATCTCCCACCGGGGGACCACGACGTCCAGGAACGCGCGGACGTTGCGGTGCGCCACCACCACGCCCTTCGGGACGCCCGTGCTGCCCGAGGTGAACAGCAGGTACGCGATGCCCCACGGGTCGACGTCCCGCGGGGCCCATGCGTCCGCGTGCGTCAGGTCGCCCGGGCCCAGGACGCGGTGCCCGGGCAGGGCCGCGCGCAGCTCGTCCTCCGGTCCGTCCTCCGGCAGGACCACGAGCATGCCCGGCGGGGCGTCGTGCAGCACCTCCGGGAGCAGGGGCGCCGCCGCGGCGTCCACCACGATCTCGCGTGACCGGGAGCGCAGGAGCATCTCGCGGGTGCGTCCGGCCGGGAACGCCGGGTTGAGCGGCACGTACCCGGTGCCGCGCAGCAGGGCGCCCAGGATCCCGCCGTAGGCGGACAGGCTCCGCGCCGCGAAGACGGCCGTGAGGCCGGCGGCGCTCTCCCCGTGCTGCTGCAACGTGGCGGCGACCGCCGCGGCGAACTGCAGCAGCACGCCGTACGCGATCTCCTGCCCGCCGACCTGGACGGCCGGTCGCTGCGGTGTGTGCTGGGCCGAGCGGAGGAACCCCGCGGCGAGTCCGGCCCCGGCGGTCACGCCCATGTCGTCCGCCTCCCTGACGCTGCGGGGCCACGGCCCGCACAGACTCCGACGCGCCGCCGCCGACGGCCAACTGGCCGTTCGTATAGGTCCAAACCCCGTCGATCGTTCAGGCCGACGTCCACGGCGCCGAGTTTCGCAAGTGGATTCGGGCGAACCTGCCGGAACTTTTCGCGCAAGACGCCAAAATCTTGGCGCACCGCGTGTTTCCGGTGCCGCCGGGCCCGGTCGGGCGATGGGTTGTCAGCCGCGAAGCCGCTGTCGGATGATCGCTCATGGAGGCCCCTGCGCCTCCATCGGAAACGCAATCAGGTGTCGCGCGATGGGGATTGCCCAGCTCATCGAGGTTGTGACCCGCCGCGCGTGGATCGTGGCGGTCGTCACGGCGGTGGCGATCATCGTGGCGGCCTTCGCCACGGCGGTCCGGACACCCGTGTACGAGGCCACGGCCACCCTCCGCATCCAGACGCGGCCGGGCTCCACGGGCGCGGTGCGCGAGGACGACCTGCTCTACGCCGATCGGCTCGCGAACACCTACCGGGCGATCCTCGGCAGCCGGCCGATCCGCGAGCGGCTCGCGCAGCGGCTCGGCACGGACACGGCGCCGGAGGCGGAGATCACGCTCCCGGCCGACACCGAGCTGCTCCGGATCACCGCGCGCGACGCCGACGGGAACCGGGCGGCGGCGGCGGCCAACGCCCTGGGCGACATCCTGGTGGCGGATGTGGCGCCCGCCGGCACGGTCACGCGGGTGGAGGAGGCGGAGCGGCCCGGTGGCGCGTCGAGCCCCAGCTGGCCCCTCGCCCTCGCGCTGGGCCTCCTGCTCGGAGCCGCCGGCGGCGCGGTGGCGGCGATCGTCGCGGACCGCCGCGATCCGCGGGTGCGGGCCCCCCGGCAGCTCGAGGCGGCGGCCGGGGCGCACGTCCTCGCCGAGATCCCGCCGCTGCCGGCGGACGACCCGGGCCCCGTCCGGGTCTTCAACACGGGGTCGGTGCAGGAGGAGGCCTACCGCGCCCTGAGGGTCGCGCTGCTCGCCCAGGACCCCGACGACCAGGGCCGCGTGCTGCTGTTCTGCGCCACGGGCCCCGGTGAGCACGCCGCCTCGGTCGCGGCGAACACCGCCGCAGCCCTCGCGAAGGCGGGCCGGGAGGTCCTGGCGGTGGATGCGGACCTGCGGGAGCCGCGCCTGCACACCGCCTTCCGCGTGGGCGGGGCCCGCGGGCTCGCCCAGGTCCTCCAGGGCACCGCGGACATCGCCGACGTCACCCGCAGGGCGGGCCGGAACGGCCCGATGGTGCTCCCGGCCGGCCGCGGCGGCGCGAACCCCGGCGCGCTGCTCGGGTCGCCGGCGCTGCCCGGGCTCATGGACCGCCTCGCGGTGGACTACGACATCGTCATCGTGTCCGGTCCTCCCGTGACCGGCGTGGCCGACAGCCAGGTCATCGCACCGTGCACCGACGGGGTCGTGCTGGTCGTTCCCGGCGGGGGCGTGAGCTCCACGGCCGTCGCGGACGCCTCACGGCGCCTGTCGCTGCTCGGGGCGCCCGTGACGGGCGTCGTGCTGTGCGGCGGGCGGGCCCGCCGCGGCGCCCGCGAGATCGTCCGGTCCGCCGCCGCCAGGGCGCAGGTGGACCGATGACCACCGGCGACCTCGGGATCAGGACCGGCCCCATCGTCGTCCCGGCGACGGAGACGGCCTCGCTGCAGCGCCTCCCGCGGCGCCGGACCCTGCCGGCGGCGCGGCGGATGGTCTTCCCGGGGAAGGCCCTCGACCGGACCGCGCCGGACCGCACGAGCAGGTACGTGGCCAAGCGCGGCATCGACATCGTCCTCGCCACGCTGGCGATCATCCTGCTGAGCCCGCTGCTGATCGCGATCGCGACGGCGATCCGGCTCACCTCGCCGGGACCCGCCCTGTTCGCGCAGGACCGCTGGGGGGCCCGGCGCCGGCGCACCCCGTCGGGGCGGCGGTGGGAGGCCCGGGTGTTCCGGTGCCTCAAATTCCGCACGATGGAGCACAACGCCGACCAGTCCGCCCATCAGCGGCACGTCGCGGCCTTCGTGGGCGGCACGCTGGACGGGGCGGGGGCCGCCGGCTTCAAGCTGGGCGACGACCCCCGCGTCACGGCGGTCGGGCACTTCCTGCGCAGCACCAGCCTCGATGAGCTCCCGCAGCTGTTCAACGTGCTGCGCGGGGAGATGAGCCTCGTGGGGCCCCGCCCCGTCCCCACCTACGAGGTGCTGCGCTATCCGGGGGACTGGTGCCTGGAGCGCCTCACGGCCCTCCCCGGGATCACGGGGCCCTGGCAGGTCGCGGGCCGGAGCCGCGTGTCGTTCGAGGATATGATGCGGATGGACCTCGAGTACGTGCGGCATCCCTCCATCGGGCGGGACCTGCGCCTCATCCTGATGACCATCCCGAGCGTGCTCATGCGCCGGGGGGCGCGATGAGCGGGTGCCCACGAGAGGAGCGATCATGACCGAGCCGCTTGGTGTCGCGGTGATCGGGACGGGCCACTGGGGCGGGCACTACGTCCGCCTCATCGGCCAGGTGGCCGGTGCACGGCCCGTGGTGGTGTGCGACACCGATCCCGGGAAGCTCGTCTCCATCGGGCAGCGATTCCCCGGCGTGCGGGTGACCACCGACCTCGCGGACGCCCTGGCGGATCCCGCCGTCCACGCCGCGGTGATCTGCACGCCCGCGAGCACCCACGCGGCGGTCGCCCAGACGTGCCTGGCCGCCGGCAAGCACATCCTGGTCGAGAAGCCCATCACGACGCGCTCGGAGGATGCCGCGGCCCTCATCGACACCGCGGCCGCCGCGGGCCTGGTCCTGATGGTCGGTCACACGTTCCTGTTCAACCCGTCCGTGCTGAAGGTCCGCGAGCTCATCCGGCGCCCCGGGCTCGGGAAGATCCACTACCTGTACTCGCGCCGCACGAACCTGGGACCCATCCGGCGGGACGTCAACGCGATGTGGGATCTCGCGTCGCACGACGTGTCCATCTTCAACTTCATGCTGGAGGCCGTGCCGGAGTGGGTGAGCGCCGTCGGCGCCCGGGTGCTGAACGGACGCCAGGAGGACGTGGGGTTCGCCGCCCTCGGCTACCCGCACGGCGTCGTCGCCCACATCCATGTGAGCTGGGCCGACCCGAACAAGGTGCGGGAGGTCGTCGTCGTCGCCGCGAACCAGCGGATCGTCATGAACGACATGGACCCGCAGGAGAGCGTGCGGGTGTTCGAGCGGGGCGTCGAACCGCATCCCACGGCGCCGCTCAACGGCGCGGGGGGCATCGACGACTTCCCGATGACGCTCCGGGACGGCGACATCATCAGCCCGCGCATCGAGCCGTCGGAGCCCCTGCGCAACCAGGTCGAGCACTTCATCGAGTGCGCGCGTTCGGGACGCCTCCCGGCGACCGACGGCGCCGCGGGACGCGACGTCGTCCGGGTGCTGGAGGCGATCGACCGGTCGATCGCCGAGAACGGCGCACCGAAGCCCGTCGTGCCCCGCCGCCGCGCGATGAACGGGGGCGGCCGGATGCGGGGGGCACTCGTTGCACGTTCCCCTCGTTGACCTGCGGGCCCAGCTCGCGTCGATCGCACCGGAGATCGCGGGGTGCTGGGAGGGCACCCTGGAACGCGGTGACTTCATCCTGGGTGGCGCGGTCGCCGCCTTCGAGCGGGAGTTCGCCGCGTACTGCGGCGTGGGGCACGCGGTGGGCGTCGACTCCGGCACGTCGGCGCTGGAGCTCGCCCTCCGGGCGGTGGGCGTGGGCCCCGGGGACGAGGTCATCACGGCCGCGAACACCTTCATCGCCACGGCGTTCGCGATCTCCCACTGCGGCGCGACGCCGGTGCTGGTGGACGTGGAGCCCGACACGCTGAACATGGACCCGGCGCTGGTGGAGGCGGCCGTCACCCCCCGCACGCGGGCGATCCTGCCGGTGCACCTGTACGGCCAGCCCGCCGACATGGACGCCCTCGCCGCGGTCGCCGGCGCCCACGGCCTGGCGATCGTCGAGGACGCCTGCCAGGCGCACGGCGCCCGGCACCGGGGCCGGCGCACCGGCGGCCTCGGACATGCCGCGGCGTTCAGCTTCTACCCCGGGAAGAACCTGGGTGCGTACGGCGACGCCGGGGCGGTCGTCACCGACGACGCGGAGGTCGCCGCGGCGCTCAGGAAGCTGCGCAACTACGGCCAGGAGCGCAAGCACCACCACGAGCACGTGGGGTTCAACCGGCGGCTGGACACCCTGCAGGCGGCGGTGCTGAGCGTGAAGCTCCGTCATCTGGACGCATGGAACGCCGGGCGGCGGCGGGTCGCGGCGCGGTACGGGGAGGTGCTGGGGGACGCGGCCGTGGGCCTCCCGTCCGCGCGGGACGGCCTGGAGCACGTGTGGCACCTCTACGTGATCCGGCTGGACGACCGCGACGGGCTGGCGTCCGCCCTCGCCGAGGACGGCATCGCCACCGGCATCCACTATCCCGTGCCCATCCACCTCCAGCCGGCGTACGCGGAGCTGGGCGCCGGGCCGGGGTCGTTCCCGGTCACGGAGGCCGCCGCGGGGCGGATCCTGTCGCTGCCGGTGTACGCCGAGCTCACGGATGCCACCGTGGAGGAGATCGGGGCGCGCGTCGCCGCGTTCGCGGGCCGCCGGGAGGTCCGCCCGGAGCCGGCGGCACCGTGACCATCGCGGCGCCGGGACCCGGCCGGCGCCTCGGCGCGCTTCCGGTGGCGGCCGGCGCCGGCCTCGCGCTCGGCCTGATCGCCGCGGCGCTCGCGGCGGCATCGCCCGGTGACCGGCCGTTGCTGCTGATCGCCGCGGCGCTCCCGCTGGCGGCGGCGCTGGTCACCGACGGGCGCCGCCTGCTGCTGGTCGTGGTGGTGATGGACGTGCCGATGGGCGTCGACCGGTTCTTCGCGTACCGGGAGGGGCCCGCGGCGCTCGGCGCCGTCGGCGGCGCCGTGCTGTCGGCCTCGGCGGTCGCGATCGCCTGCCTGTGGGTCCTGCGGCTCGCGGGGCCCGTCCCGGTGGCGCCGTCGGCCGACCGGCGGATCGTCCGGCGGACGATGGTGCCGCTCGCGTTGCTCATGGCGATCGCCGCGGCGTCGGTCGCCGTCGCCACCGACCGTGCCCTGGCGGTGTTCGGGGTGCTCCTGCTCGTGCACGTGCTCGCGGTGGGCGCGTACGTGGCCACCGTGCTGCGCGACCGCCGGGACCTGCTGCTCGCGGCCGGGGCGATGGCCGCGGGCGTGCTGAGCCAGGGGCTGCTGGCCGTGGGGGTCCTCGCCGGGCTGCCGGCGTTCAGCGTGGGGGGCCTGGAGCTGCGGGTCGACGTCGACGGGGGCGTGGAGCGGTTCGGCGGGACGGTCGGCTCCCCGAACACCCAGGCGGCGTTCCTGGCGTTGTTCCTGCCGGTCTGCCTGGCGCTCGCCGTCGCCCCCGCCGGCCGGGGCCTGCGGCGGCTGGGGATGACCGCCTTCGCCCTCGGGCTGGTCGCCCTGGTCATGACCCTCGGCCGCGGCGGGTGGGTGTCCACCCTCGTCGGGATCGGGGTGTTCGTGATCATCGCGAACCGCCGCCGCTGGCCGGGCACGACGGCGCTCGCCGGTCCGCTCGCGGTGATGGTGCTGCTCGTGGCGGTCCTGGGCGGGGCGGTCGCCACGCGCCTGTCGGCCGACGACGGCGGCGCGGCGGCCTCGCGGATCCCCCTGCTGGAGATCGCCGCGACCATGGCGCGCGACCATCCCCTGCTGGGTGTGGGGGCGAACAACGAGGCGGTGGCGGCCGAGCCGTACCGGACCCGGGACGTCGCGTCGCGATGGGACTACACGGTCCACAACACCTATGCGCTGGTGCTCGTCGAGACCGGTGCCGGGGGCCTCCTGGCCTTCGCCGCGTTCCTGGCCGGCGGGATCGCCAACGGCCGGCGCGCCATGGCCGAACCGGACGACCCGGTGCCGGCGGTCCTCGCGGCGGGGCTCACCGCGGGGCTCGCGGGCGTGATGGTCAACATGCTCTCCGAGCCGCTCAACGGGCGGGCGAGCCTGCAGGGACTCGTCCTGGTGGTGGCGCTCCTCACCGCGATGGCCGCCGCGGCGCGGGCCGGCACCGCCGCGCCGTGAGGGTCGCGATCGTCGCGTTCGGGTTCGCGGACTACCTGGCGTCCTTCGCGCCGGCGCTCGCACGGCGGGCGCGGGTCACCCTGTTCCTGCCACGCGCCGATGCGGGCCCGCACGCCGCCGCGCTCGGCGAGGCCCTCGATCTGCGGCTGTACGACCAGCCCAGGCTGCGCAACGGCGCGGGCTACCTGCGCTTCATCGTGGGCGACGTGCTGCGGGAGGTGCGCCGCGCACGCCCGGACGTCCTGCACGTCCAGGGCGGGAACTTCTGGCTCAACCCGCTGCTGCGCGCCGTGCGCCGGCCCGCGGTGGTCGTGACCTGCCACGACCCGCGCCCCCACACGGGCGACGCCCTGTCGCGCAAGACGCCCACCTGGATCATGGACGCGGGGTTCCGGCGGGCCGACGCGGTGCTCGTGCACGGCGCGGTGCTGCGTGACGAGCTCGTCCGGCTCGCGGGCCTGCGTCCCGAGCGCGTGCACGTCGTGCCGATGCCGGCGAACATGGACCTCGGCGGGGTGGTCGCGCCGCCGCCCGCCGGCCCGCCGCGCGTGCTGTTCTTCGGGCGCATCTGGCCGTACAAGGGGCTCGAGGACCTGGTGCGCGCCCAGCCGGCGGTCACCGCGGCGGTGCCCGACGCGCGGTTCGTGATCGCCGGCACGGGGGAGCCGCTGGACCGCTACCGCGCGCTGATGGTGGACCCCGGGCGGTTCGAGGTGCACGACGCGTTCATCCCCCACGACCTGCGGGACGAGCTGTTCCGGGGCGCGACGGTCGTCGCCCTGCCCTACACGGATGCGACCCAGAGCGGGGTGATCCCCCTGGCGTACGGCCACGGTCGTCCGGTCGTCGCGACCCGGGTCGGGGCGCTGCCGGACCTGGTGGTGGAGGGCCGCACCGGCCACCTGGTGCCGCCCGGCGACACGCCCGCGCTGGCCGCCGCGCTCATCCGCGTGCTGCGGGACCCGGGGAATGCGGCCCGCCTGGGGGCCGCCGGCCGCGCGCTCCTCGAGTCCCGGCACGGCCCGCAGGACGCGGCGGACGCCCACATGCGGGCGTACGCCGCGGCGATGGCGGCGCGCCGGTGAGGGTGCTGGTGACCACCGTGATGTACCCGTCGGCCGCGCGCCCCGCGAGCGGCACCTTCATCCGCACGCAGGTCGAGTCGCTGCGGGAGCTCGGGGTGGAGATGGACGTGCTGGAGTTCCGGGGGGCCTCCAGCAAGCTGGCCTACCCCGCGGGCGTGCGTGCGACCCGCCGCCGGCTGGCCGGCGGCGCCTACGACCTCGTGCACGCCCACTACGGGTTCGTGGGGTGGGCGTCGCGGCTGCAGCGCCGGTGCCCGCTGGTGGTGAGCTTCCACGGCAGCGACCTGCTGGGGCGGATGACCGCCGAGGGACGGATCGCCGCGCCGTCCCGGCTGGAGGCGGCCAGCAGCCGCCTCCTGGGCCGTCTCGTGGACGCCGCGATCGTGCAGAGCGATCAGATGGCGGCGCGCCTGGCGGGCTGCCGGCGGGTGTTCGTGATCCCGCACGAGGTGGACCACGAACGGTTCCGGCCGGTGGACCGGGCCGAGGCGCGCCGGGAGCTGGGGCTCGCGCCCGGCCGCCGGTACCTGCTGTTCGCGGCGAACCCGCGGATCCCGACGAAGGGCTTCCCGTTCGCCCGGGCGGTCGCCGACGCGGTCGCCCGGGAGGAGCCGGGCACCGAGCTGCTGGTGGTGTGGCGGGAGCCCCAGGAACGGCTCCCGCTGTACATGAACGCCGCCGACGTGCTGCTGTTCCCGTCGTTCCAGGAGGGCTCGCCGAACATCGTCAAGCAGGCGATGGCGTGCGACCTGCCGCTGGTGGCGACCGACGTGGGCGACGTCGCGGCCCGAACCGCGGGTGCGCCCGGATGCCTGGTGCTGCCCCGGGACGTCGCCGCGTGGACCGGCGGCGTGCGATCCCTGCTGGGGCTCGGCGGGAGCTCGGGCGCCCGCCCGTGGGTCGCCGACCTCACGACGGGGGCCGTCGCCCGCCGGGTCCTCGGAGCCTACGAGGCGGTGCTGGCGGGGTGACCGCGGAGGGTGCGCCGCACGGCCCGCCGGGCGCGGGCCACGCCGGCGACCTTCAGAGCAAGGGTCGCGAGGGTGTCGGCGCGATACACGCCGATGCGCGGGATCTCGTGCGGGGCGCGCCGGGCGGCCGCCACGGTGCCCGGTCCCGGAAGCATGGTGAACGCGAGGCGCACGCCGGCGCGGCGCAGCAGCGCCGCGGCCGCCTCGCCGAAGTCCCCGAGCTCCCCGTTGGGATACGCGAAGGCCGTGGCGGGCCGTCCCGTCGCATCGGCGACCGCCGCGAGGGAGCCCGTGATCTCCTCCTCGGCCCGGTGGGGCGGGATCCGGCCGACGATGGCGTGCGTGACGGTGTGCGCCTGGACGCACACCCCGGCCCGCCGGAGGACCGGCAGGTCGTCCCACGACAGGAACCCGTGGCCCGGGGGCCGGTCCTCCACCCCCAGCGCGCGGCCCAGCGCCGCGATCCCGGCCGCGCGCGGGACGGTGTCGAGGCGCTTCAGGAACGCGCAGGCGGAGTCGTACACCCGCCGCCGTGCCGCGGGGTCGTCCATGTCGACCACCTGGCCGGACGGGAGCGTGCGGCGGCCCCGCGCCGTGCCGGCGATGTGCGCGCACTCCGACCACCACATGAGGCGCCGCGTGCCCATCGCGCCGGTCACCGCGAACACGACGGCGGGCACCCCGGACCGGGACAGCACCGGGACGGCATGCTCCAGGACGTCCCGGTACCCGTCGTCGAAGGTCACGAGCAGCGCCCGCCGGGGCAGGGGCGCGCCGCCGGTGACGGCGGCGTCGAGGTCGTCCAGGCCGACGGGGGTGTACCGCCCGGCGAGCCAGCGGATCTGCCGGGCGAACTCGTGCGGTTCCACGGCGGCGGGGTCCGGCGCGCGGAACCCCGGGTCGGGCTGGGGCGCCACGCGGTGGTAGGCGAGGACGGTGAGCGTGCGCTCCCCGTTCCGCCGCCGGGTGGTCACGCCGCGGCCGCCAGGTGCTGGGACAGGCGGCGGGCGGCGAACCCCGCCCCCACCACGAACCGGCACACCGGCCCGAAGCTCCCGGCGGATGCCAGGCCGATCATGTGGAGGCCGGGGACGCTGGTGCAGAGGTCCGCGTCGAGGACCGGGAAGCCGTTGGTGTTGCGGATCCCGTCGGCGACGCCGGGCGACAGGAACGACAGCCTGCGGACGTCCGGCCGGAAGCCGGTCCCGGCGATGACGTGGTCGGCGGTGAGGGTGTCACGCGCCCCGCCGTCGCGCCGGAGCCGCAGCGTCACCCCGCCGCCGGCCGCCGGGTCCGCGGCCTCCACCGTCGTCCCCACGTGGACCTCGACGCCGCCGAACCGGGGACGCAGCCACCAGGCGCCCTGCGGGCCCAGCGTCTCGCGCACGAATCGCAGGCGGGTGGCCGCGGGCAGGCGGCGGAACGCCGCCGCGGCGTGCTCGAACCCCCACAGCCGCCAGCCGTTGCCGAGACCCGATCCGGGACGCCGGGCCCGTTGGCGGATGCTGCGGCCCTCCGGCGGCGGCCCGTCGCTCCAGTCCAGCACGGGGATGCGCGCCAGCAGGTGCGTCCGGGCGCCGGCCTCGTGCAGCAGGGCGGCGGTCTCCAGGGCCGACTGGCCGGCTCCGATCACCGCGACGGTCCGCCCCGCGAAGCCGTCGAAGCCGGTGTGGTGGGCGGTGTGGGACACCAGCTCGCGGTCCATGCCGCGCAGCTCGTCGGGGATGTGCTCGCACTCCCGGATGCCGGAGGCCACCACGACCCGCCGGGCGTGCACCGCCTCGCCGTCGGCGAGGCGCAGCACGAACCCGCCGTTGCCGGTGGCCACCGCGCGCACCTCGAGGTCCTCCACGTTCGGCACGAGCTCCTGCTGGAACCACGCGCCGTATGCCGAGAAGGTCTCGATGGGGACCGGCACGCCGGTGTGCCCGTACGCGAGGCCGTGGTCGGCGCAGTACCGCTCGAGGGTGTGGTCGCCGCCGGGCGAGGCGATCGTCGAGGCGAACCCCTCGGATTTCAGGTACATCCCGGCGGGCATGTGGTGCCGCCAGCTGCCCATCGGCGTCCCGAAGATCCGGTGGCCGACCCCCCGGGCGCCGAGGTGGGCCGCGAGCGCCAGGCCGTAGGGACCGGCGCCGATGACCGCGACGGGGATGGTCTCCCGCTTCATGTGAGCGCTCCTGATCGTCGTGCGTAGTCTGCTGCCTTGCCCGCCAGGGCCCGGAGCGCGGGCCCGGGGTCGTCCCTCGCCAGGTAGTCCTGCGGGTGGGCGAAGCCCGTGAGGAGGTCCCGGGCGGCGCGGCCGGGCCGCGGGACGTCCGGCCGTCCCCGGCGGCGGACCGACTCGGCGAGACGGCTCACGTCGCCGCCGAGCCACCGCATCCGGGTCCCGAGCCGGTACCGCGGCGCCGCGGGGAGCGGCTCGCCGGCCGCCCACAGGTGGTGCAGCAGGGGCATGTCGAGCCCGGCGCGGACCGCCAGCTCCACGGACGCGGAGAGCCGGGGGTTGATCTCCATGAGCACCGGGCGCCCCCGGCGATCCCGCCGGAACTCCACCTCCGAGTACCCCTCCAGGCCGATGGCGGCGGTGAGGGCGTCGGCGGCGGCGAGGGCGTCGGCCGGCGGGGCGATGCTCTCCCGCAGCACCGAGCTGCCGCCGAGGGACGGTGCCATGCGGTGCGCGACCTGTGCGAAGACGGCCCGGGGGCGGCCGTCGCACCGGACCAGGCTGATGGCCTCGCGGCGTCCCGGCAGCCATTCCTGCACGAGCGCGACGCCGCCGGCGGCGGTGATGCGGTCCACGGCCCGGCGGGCGTCCTCGCCGTCCCGCGCCGCCACCGGGATGTGGCGGTCGCCGCCGGTCCATGACCGCGCGGGCTTCACGACGACGGGCGGGCCCAGGGCCGCCACCGCGGCGGGCGCGTCCGCGGGGTCGCGGACCACCACGCCGGCGGGCACCGCCACCCCGAGCCGGCGGGCGAGGGCGAGGGTGGCGGTCTTGTCGACCGCCACGGCGAGGGCGTCCTCCGGCGCCAGCGCGATCGCCCCGTGCGCGGTGAGGTCGCCGCGACGCGCGCGGACCGCCTCGATGGTGGCGTCCAGCAGGGGGTGCAGGACGAGGGCCGGATGATCGCGGAGGACCTCGATGGCCCGCTCGACGACGTCCCCGGCGGGCGGGTGGCAGGCGGCGGTGAACCGCGAGGCGCGCACCGGTTCGGTCCCCTCGGCGAGCAGGACCTCCGCGCGCCTCCCGGACCTGCCGATGGACCGCACGAGCACCAGGGCCTGCCGGGGGCCGGCGTCCAGGAGCAGGGCGTCGGCGGGACGCGCCGGCGCCCACCGCCCCGCGATGGCCCGCGGGACGCCGTTCGGGGCGGCATCCGGGGGTGCGGAGGCGCGACGTGCGGGCACCATGGCTCCGTCTCGGGACGTCGCGCGCCGCGGGCTGGCGCGCGCACGTTTCCAGCAGTATCCGGCGGGGCCGCCGCGGCGGTCAATCACCCGTCCGACCGGGATCCGCAGTCCGGGCAGTCCGCCCCGCGGTCCGCGAGGCGGTGGCCGCAGGCGCACACCCACCCCCGGACCCGGGCGGGGTTCCCGACGACCAGGGCGTGGCGGGGCACCTCGCGGGTCACGATCGCACCCGCGCCGACCATCGCGTGGTCCCCGATCCGGAGGCCGCTCAGGATGACGGCCCCCGCCCCGATGGTCGCCCCGCGTCCCACCACGGTGGGCGTCAGCCACGCGTCGCCGGCGTAGCGGTCGCCGGCATCCCCGCCGCGCGGTGAACGCGGCCGGAGGTCGTTCGTGAAGATCGCCCCGGGGCCCACGAAGACGCCGTCCTCGAGGGTCACCCCGTCCCACACCATCACCCCGTTCTTGATCGTGACGCCGTCGCCGATCACCGCGCCGGATTCGACGTAGCAGTGGTCGCCGATATTGCAGTCCCGCCCGACGACCGCGCCGGGCAGGACGTGGGCGAACGCCCAGATCCGCGTGCCCTCGCCGATCCGGTCGGTCTCGGCCAGGGCGGAGGGGTGGACGTGCACGCCGGGCGGGGTCATGTCGCCTCCGGGGTCGCGGGTTCGGTGGTGCGGTCGCGGCGCAGCAGCCGGATGTCGGCGGGGGACACGGCGCCCAGGGCCAGCGCGAGCACGGCGTAGGCGGCCGTCGCCGCGGCGGTGGCGACCACGAACCCCGCGGGACCGAGCAGCGCCGCGGCGACCGCGGAGCTGCCGAGGGCCGCGATCCCGGGACGCAGCGCCAGCTGCGGCAGGCGGAAGCGGGTCCCGTCGCGCCGCACCGCGCGGATGAGCAGCGCGATGTGGAGCACCATGTTCACGGCCATGTTGACCGCCGCGCCGACGGCCGTGAACCACCCGATGAGCGCGACGCCGCCGCCCAGCCGCGTGAACGTCGTGACGGCCTGGACGCGCAGCACGGCCCCCTGTTCGTCCCGGGCGGACAGCACCCGCCACAGCAGCTCGAACAGCGCGGAGAGGCACACGTTCGCCGCCAGGATGCGCAGCGGGGTGACCGCGGGCGCCAGGTCGTCGCCGTAGGCCAGGTCGATGAGCGGCCCGGCCAGTACGAGGGTGGCGCCCGACACCGGCAGGGCGAAGGCGAGCAGGAACCGGAGGCTCTTGTCCTGGATCTCCTGGAGCCGCTCCCGGCCGGCCCGGTGGGACCGCGCGAGCAGGGGGTACACGTTCATCGCGAATGTGGTGGGGATGAAGTACCAGACGTCCACGATCTTCAGCGCCGCGGCGAAGTACCCGACCTGCGCCTCGGAGGTGATGACGGTGAGCAGCAGCACCTCCGGGCGGGAGAACAGCGCGCCGAGCACCGACGACCCGATGAAGGCCCGGCTCTCCCCGATGAGCCTGCGGGCGACCGACGGGCGGAAGGGCCCCCGGATCGGCGCGATCCGCGTCGCGATGGCCGTGAGGTAGGACGCGGCCAGGAGGTACTGGACGGCGACGAAGACCGCGAGCACGGCGACGACCCCGTGCCCGCTCGCCAGCAGCGCGACGCTCGCGCCCACGTTGACGACCTGGGCGACGAGGGTAAGGATCGTCTGTATATGGGTGCGCTGATGCGCGATGAAGACGCCCTCGAAGATCACGTTGAGGGTGCCCGGCACCACCGCGGCGAGGACCAGCGTCACGGCGGCCGCGAGGGTGGAGGAGAAGCCCAGCACGGGGATCAGCGCGATCACCGCGACTGCGAGGGTGGCGGAAGCGCATGCCACCACCACCCCGAAGTGCACCACGTAGGTGCTGGTTCGCGTGAGGTCCCGGCTGATCTCGCGGACCACGAAGGTGGTGGCGCCGAGCTGGCCGCCGATCGCGATGAACGCGTACACCGCGAGGGCGCCGCTGTAGATCCCCAGTCCCTCCGCGCCCAGCGCCCGGGCGAGCACGAACGTGAGCGTGATGCCGGAGATCCGCTCGATCATCTGCGCCGCCGCCAGGGCGCCGGCGTTGCGGAAGACGGCCCGCGCCTCGCCCACCGCTCAGCCCGCCCCGGCGGGGTGTGGCGGGCGGCGGCGCCGGCGCTGGCCGCCTGCGTGCTGGGGGCCGCCGTCCCGGGCGCCGCCGCCGCCGTGCTGTGGAGCGCCGACGCCGAGACCGGCGACCTGCGTCAGTGGCGGGACGGGGGAGGGGTCGTGAACAGCGGCTCCGGCAGCGTGACGGTGACCTCGGGCGGGGCGCACTCCGGCCGGCACGCCTTCCGGCTGGCGATCCGCGGCGCGGACGGCACCCGGCCGGCGCAGGCGGCCCGCCTGTTCCGGTGGCGCATCGCGAACGGGTCCCCGTTGCCCGTCGACGCCTGGTACAGCGCCGCGTACCGCATCCCGCGCGCGTACCGCGGGATGCGCTGGTGGAACGTGATGCAGTGGAAGACCAAGATCTCCGGCGCCCGGAACGACCCGGCCTTCGTGCTGAACATCGGGCAGGGGCGCCGGCCGGGCCTGATGCGGCTCTACCTGTGGGACGCCATCGCGTCCCGCAACCGTGGCACCTCGCCCATCGACGTCCCGGCGGGCCGGTGGTTCCACGTGCAGGTCCGGTACCGGTGGTCGGCGGGGCACACCGGCAGCGTCACCGTCGTGCAGGACGGCAGGCGCGTGATCAGCGTGACGGGGGTCCGGACGGCCTACCCGTCCCTGCAGCGCGAGGCCAGGCAGTGGAGCGTGAACAACTACACGGACCGCATCGTGCCGTCGGCGGCCACCGTCCTCCTGGACGACGTCGCCATCGCCGGTCCCGACGCGATCCCCACGCCGCTGCCCCTGTCCCTGGCTCCGGGCCGCTGAGGGGCGGGGCGGGTGGCGGCGGATCGGCTGGTGGTCGCCGTCGGGCCGGCCCGCGCACGCGTCGGGGGCGCACGGCTGTGGGACGCCCTCGAGCACGTGCTCCCGGTCACGGTGGTGCCGGCGGAGGACGGCGGTGCGGCGGACGTCGCGATCCGGCTGGAGCCCGGCGGCGCACCGCCGTCCGGCGCCCCGGTGACCGTCGCCGTCGCCCCCGGTGGGGACCGCGGGCCCGGTGGGCCGGTGCTCACCGGGAACGGGCTCGTGCACCCGTCCCTGCGGGGCTGCCGGCTGCCCGGCGGGACGCCGGGCGCCGCGGGGGTCCGCGACGCCCGCGGTGAGGTCCTGGCGACCCGGGACGGGCGGCCCGCCTGGGTCGCGGACGGCGGGGCGCACGTGGTCGATCGTCCCCCTCCGGAGCTCCCGCCGGGCACGGGCATCGGCGAGTGGCTGGTGGACGGCCGGGGGGCCGACGCCCTGCCGTTCATCCACGTCCTGAGGGACGCGTGCGCGGACCGGTGCCCCCCCGACCCGCCGCTGCGCGCGGCGTTCCTGTTCGACGACCCGAACCTCCACGCCGCGCGGTACGGCTGGATCGACTATGCGGCCCTCGCGGCCGACGCCCGCGCCCACGGGTACCACGCGGCGATGGCGATGGTCCCGCTGGACGCCCTGCACGCCGGCCGGCGCGCGGTGGAGGTGTTCCGTGCGAACGCCGGGAGCCTGTCGCTGCTGGTGCACGGGAACGACCACCTGGCCCGTGAGCTCGACCGGCCGGCGGACGCCGCGGAGGCCCGCGCCATGCTCGCCACCGCCCTGCACCGGGTCGCCCGGTTCGAGCGGCGCACCGGGCTGCGGGTGTCCCGCGTGATGGCCCCGCCGCACCACGCCTGCGGCCCGGACGTGCGGGCGGCGCTGGCGGCATGCGGCTTCGACGCCCTCTGCCAGGTCGACGACCGCCCGCTGTCGGCCGACCCGCGGGTGGCCGGCTGGGGGATCGCCGACTGGGCCGACGGCGGGCTGCCGGTGATCCCGCGCATCAAGCTGCCGTCCCGTGACGACGGCAGCGACGCGGCGGGCGTCGAGGGGATCGCCGCCCGGGTCGCGATGCACGCCTACCTGGGGCACCCGGTGGTCCTCTACGGGCACCACTACGACACCGTCCCGGACCTGATGCCCCTGCGGGAGGCCGCCGCGCTGGTGGCGCGCCTCGGGGACGCGCGGTGGATGCCGCTGGGCGAGATCGCCGCGACGAACGTCCGCTGCCGGCGCTCGGGGGATGTCCTGGTGGTCCATCCGGGGTCCCGCCGCGTACGCCTGGAGGTGCCCGACGGCGTGCGTGCGCTCACCGTGATGGCGGGTGATCCGTCCGGCGAGGAGGTGGTGGTCACGTGGCCGGGCGGCACGGTGCGCGGTGACGCGGGGACGGCGCTGCCGGCGGGGCGGGGGCCGGTCGTGGTCCACCTGGTGCGCCGCTCGCCGGCGCCGCCCGCCCGGGTGTTGCGGCCCCGGCCGCTCGCGGTGGCCCGGCGTGCCGCATCCGAGGCGCGGGACCGGCTGGGCCCCCGGATCGCGGCGGCGCGGCGCCGCTGACCGGCGGGGAGCTCACCAGCAGATCCCGTGGTAGTGCCCGTTCCCGTCGCCGGGGACCGAGCCGGGGAGGCGGACGAGGTCGATCACGGTCCGGCCGTCCGCGGACGCCAGCACGCCGTCGAACTCCGGGCTGGCGTTGCCCACCACGATCACCTCGGCGCCGTCGATCGCCGCTTCGACGCTCGTGACCATCAGCTCGGCGAGGTGGGGGATCGTCGCCTCGATGTACCGGCGGTTCGCGCCGACGAGCCGCGCCCAGTTCACGTTGTCGTCGTAGATGCGCAGGCGGCAGCCCTTGCCGATGAGCGTCTCGGCGAGCTCCACGACGGGGCTCTCGCGCAGGTCGTCGGTGCCCGCCTTGAAGCTCAGGCCGAGCATCGCCACCGAGCGGGTGCCCTGGGCGAGCACCAGGTCCACGGCGGCCTTGACCTGCCGCCGGTTGCTCGGCAGGACGCCCTCGAGCATGGGCAGGTCGACGTCGGCGCGGCGGGCGGCGTGCAGGAGGGCGCGGAGGTCCTTGGGCAGGCACGAGCCGCCGAACGCGAAGCCGGGCCGCAGGTACGCCGGCGACACGTTCAGCTTCGTGTCCCGGATGAGGATGTCCATCACGGTGTGCCCGTCCACGCCGATGGCCTTGCACAGGTGCCCGATCTCGTTCGCGAACGTCACCTTCAGCGCGTGGAAGGCGTTGGCCGCGTACTTCACGGCCTCGGCCTCGGCGATCGCCACGCGGTGGACCGGCGCGCCGAGACCGTCGTACAGGGCCGCCGCGACCTCCTCGCTCGCCGCGTCCACACCGCCCACGACGGTGTACGGCGGATCCGTGAAGTCGCGGACCGCGCTGCCCTCGCGCAGGAACTCCGGGTTGTAGGCCAGCCCGAGGTCCCCGCCCACAGGACGTCCCGCGCTGCGCTCCAGGATGGGGCGCAGCACTCCCAGGGTGGTGCCGGGCAGCAGCGTGCTGCGGATGATGACGGTGTGACGGGCCCCGGGCGGGAGGGCCGCCCCGATCTCCTCCACGACGCGTTCGACGTACGAGGTGTCGAGGCCGCCGTTGGCCCGGCTGGGGGTGCCGACGCACACCAGCGACGCGTCGGCCCATGCCGCGGCCTGCGCCGCGGAGGTCGTGGCGCGCAGCCGGCCGGCGGCGACCGCGGCCCCCAGCAGCTCCGCCACGCCGTCCTCGGCGATGGGACTCCGCCCCGCGGCGACGTCGGCGGCCTTGTCGGAGTTGACGTCGACTCCGGAGACCTCGTGACCGAGCTGCGCGAGGCACGCGGCGGATACGGTCCCGACATACCCGAGGCCGAAGATGGCGATTCTCATGGGCACGTTCCCCTGGATGGGGGCGGCTGGGGCAACACCAAGCCTAGGCCGGGGGACCGGGCGGCAACAACACCGCGATCGGGTGTTGCGCGAGGGGCCGTCCCCTGCGGAGACTGACCCGATGCCCGGGCGCGTGCTGATCCTCTCCGAGAACCTCTCGGTGCCGTTCGACCGGCGCGTCTGGCAGGAGGCCCTGGCGTTGACCGGGGCCGGCCACGAGGTCACCGTCATCTGCCCGCGGGGGACCCGGCGGGACCGGGAGCCGGAGGTCGTGCTGCAGGGCGTCCGGATCCGGCGCTTCCCGATCCGGGAGTCCGGCGGGGGGAAGCTCGGGTTCGTGGGGGAGTACGGCCTGGCCCTGTTCCACATGCTGCGCCTGTCGCTGGGCCTCGGACGGTTCGACGCGGTGCACATGACGAACCCGCCGGACCTGCTGTTCGTCGCCGGCATCCCGCACCGGCTGCGCGGCGCCCGGCTGGTCTTCGATCACCACGACCTCGCCCCGGAGCTGTACCGCAGCCGGTTCGGCGGCGGCGACGGGGCGATGTACCGGGTGCTGCTGCTGGCCGAGCGGATCACGTACGCCCTGGCGGACATGGTGATCGCGACGAACGAGAGCTACCGGGCGGTGGCGCTGGGGCGCGGCCGGCGACGCCCCGAGCAGGTCGTGGTGGTGCGGACCGGGCCGGCGGCCGACCGGTTCCCGCCCACCGATCCCGACCCCGCGCTGCGGGCCGGCGCACCGCACCTCCTGGTCTACGTGGGGGTGATGGGCCCGCAGGACGGCGTCGACGTCGCGGTGCGCGCGCTGGCGATCCTGGGCGACGAGCTCGGCCGCGACGACTGGCGGGCGGTGTTCGTGGGCGACGGCGAATCCCGGGAGGACGCCATGCGACTGGCCTCCCGGCTGGGGCTCGACGGCATGGTGTCGTTCACCGGCCGGGTGCCGGACGCCGACCTGGTGCGGCACATCGCGAGCGCCGACGTCTGCCTGGCGCCCGACCCGCCGAGCCCCCTCAACGACGTCTCCACGATGACCAAGGTCATGGAGTACATGATGATGGGGCGTCCGATGGTGTCGTTCGATCTGCCCGAGACCCGCGTCTCGGCGGGGGATGCCGCGGTGTACGCCCGCGACGAGGCGGATTTCGCGCGGCTGGTGGCCGCGTTGATGGACGATCCCGCCGAACGGGACCGCATGGGCGCCGCGGGCCGCGAGCGCATCCGCACCGGCCTGTCGTGGGAGCACTCCGCCGAGGCGCTGGTGTCGGCCTACCGGGGGCTCATCGGACCCTGAGCGGCCCGTGCCTCCGGGGGCGCGGCACGTTCCGGCACCCGGACCGCGGGACTCGCCGGGGCGTGCCACGGGACGTAGGCTGGCCGGATGGAGGCGCTCGGAGCCAGGAGGGTGCGTGACGTGGTGGACCTCGCGTCCGGCGCCCGCGAGCCGGTCCCCGTGGTTTGGCCCCCGGCCGGCGTGACGCGGGGCCCCGGCCGCGACGTGCCGGACGCGGCGGCGTGACCCGGCCGGTGGCGCGCCGCGGGACGGTCGCCCGGGCATGAGCCATCACCTGCGGGTGGAGGAGGCCGTCGCGCTGGTCGACGGCGACCCCGAACGCGGCCTCACCGCGGAGGAGGCCGCGCGGCGGCTGCGCGAGCACGGGCCCAACCTGCTGCCCGCGCCGCGCCGGCCGGGCGCGCTGCGACGCCTCGTCCTGCAATTCCACGACCCCCTCATCCACGTCCTGCTGGCCGCGGCGGTCATCAGTGCCCTCCTGGGCGAGTACGTCGACGCATCGGTCATCGGGGGCGTCGTCGTCGTGAACGCCGCGATCGGCTTCATCCAGGAGTCACGGGCGGAGCGGGCCCTGGAGGCGCTCCTGTCGATCGCCCGCACGCGGGCGGTGGTGGTGCGCGACGGGCGGCGCCACACCGTGGACTCCGAGGATCTGGCGCCCGGGGACCTGGTGGCGCTGGAGGCCGGTGACCGCGTCCCCGCCGACCTGCGCATCGTGTGGGCCCGGGACCCGATGGCCGACGAGTCGATGCTCACCGGGGAGTCGGGGACGGTGGGCAAGGACGTCGATCCCGTGCCGCCCGAGACGGTCATCGCCGAGCGCACGAGCATGGCGTACGCCGGGACGCTGCTCACCACCGGGCACGCCCGCGGCGTGGTGACGGCGACGGGTGCGGACACCGAGCTCGGCCGCATCCACCGGCTCATGGAGGAGGTCGCCGAGCTCGACACGCCCCTCACACGGCGCATCGCGGAGTTCGGCCGGCTACTGACCATCGTGATCCTGGTGCTCGCAGCGCTCACGTTCGTGCTGGGGCTGGCACGCGGGGAGCCCGCGGCCGACATGTTCACCGCGGCCGTGGCGCTGGCGGTCGGGGCGATCCCCGAGGGCCTGCCGGCGGCGGTGACGATCACCCTGGCGATCGCGGTGAGCCGCATGGCGTCCCGCCGGGCGATCGTGCGCCGGCTGCCCGCGGCCGAGACGCTGGGCAGCACCACCGTGATCTGCACCGACAAGACCGGCACGCTCACCCAGAACCGCATGGTGGTGCGCGCCGTGTGGTGTGCGGGGACCCACCACGAGGTGACCGGCGACGGGTACGGCCCGGACGGTGCCGTGCTGGTCGGCGGGGACCCGGTGGAGGGCCCCTCGCCGGTGCTGGAGCGGTGCCTCACCGCCGGGGTGCTGTGCAACGACGCCCGCCGCCGGGAGGTGGACGGCGTGTGGGGGGTGGTGGGGGATCCCACCGAGGGCGCCCTGCTCGCGGCGGCGTCGCGGGCGGGCCTCGCGCCGGATGCGATCCGGGCCGCGAACGAGCGCCTGGACGTCGTCCCGTTCACCTCGGAGCGGCGATGGATGGCGACGCTCGACCGCTCCGCGTCCGGGGTGACGGTGCACGCGAAGGGCGCGGTGGGGCGCATCATGGAGCGCTGCACGCACATGGCGGGCCGCGACGGGATCGTGCCGATCGACCGGGACGCGGTGCTCGAGGCGGCGTCGGCGCTGGCGGCCGACGGGCTGCGGGTGCTGGCGTTCGCCGAGCGCGACGTCCCGGACGCCGCCTCCCTCAGCGAGGACGCCGTGTCGGGGCTGGTCCTGCTGGGGCTGCAGGGGATGCTCGACCCGCCGCGGGAGGAGGCGGTGCGGGCCGTCGCCGAGTGCCGGGCCGCGGGGATCACCGTGAAGATGGTGACCGGCGACCAGCTGGAGACGGCCCGGGCCATCGCGCGGCGTGTGGGCCTCACCGGCGGGAGGGAGCCGGCGGCGCTCTCGGGTGCCGCCCTGGCGGAGGCCGGTGCGGACGAGCTGCCGCACATCGTGGGCACCACCGACGTGTTCGCCCGGGTGTCGCCGGAGCAGAAGCTGCGGCTGGTGGAGGGCCTGCAGGCGCAGGGGCAGGTCGTCGCGATGACCGGGGACGGCGTGAACGACGCGCCGGCGCTGCGGCAGGCCGACCTGGGCATCGCGATGGGCCGGGACGGCACGGAGGTCGCCAAGGAGGCGGCGGACGTCGTGCTGGCCGACGACAACTTCGCGACGATCGCCGGGGCGGTGGAGGAGGGGCGGCGGGTCTTCGACAACATCACGAAGTTCATCGTGTGGACCCTGCCGACGAACATCGGTGAGGGCCTGGTGATCCTCGTCGCGATCGTCGCGGGCGCGACGCTGCCGATCCTCCCGACGCAGATCCTGTGGATCAACATGACCACCGCGGTCGCGCTGGGGCTCATGCTCGCGTTCGAGCGGCTGGAGCGCGACGCGATGGCCCGCCCGCCGCGCGACCCGGCGGCGCCGCTGCTGGGCGCGACGCTCATCGGGCGGATGGCCCTGGTGTCGCTGCTGCTGCTGGCCGGCGCGTTCGGCCTGTTCGAGCTGGAGCGGCACCTGGGCGCCGGTGTCGACGAGGCGCGGACCGTCGCCGTGAACGTGTTCGTGGTGGGTGAGGCCGCCTACCTCCTCAACTGTCGGTCCCTGGACCGGTCGTTCCTGTCGGTCGGCGCGTTCTCGAACCGGTGGCTCCTGACGGGACTGGCGGTCACGGCGATCCTGCAGGCGCTGTTCACCTACGCCCCGTTCATGCAGGCCCTGTTCCGCACCGAGGCCCTGTCGGTGGAGTCCTGGTTGCGGATCCTCGCCACCGGTGTGGCGATCGCCCTGATCGTGGGGGCCGAGAAGTTCATCCGCCTGCGGCTGCGGGGGCCGTCGTCCTCCGCCGCGGGCCCCTGACCGCACTCGGCCGCGGTGCGGTGCGGGCCCTCGCGCGGGCGCGGGCCGCCGGCACGGATCACGGCGTCGCGGCGTCGTACTCCACGGACAGACCGGCCTCGGCTTCGCCCGTGCGGAGCCTGGCGGTGCGGGCGGGACGGAACGAGCGGGCGATCTCGTGCATCGTCTCCGCGGTGAGCGCGTGGTCCTTGTCGAGGACGTTGGTGATCCAGTAGCGGACCCCCTGGTACTCCCAGGCCTCCCTGGCGAGGTGCCGCCCGTTGTAGAAGAGGGTCGTTCGAACCAGGCCCGTGCCCTTCCTCCAGGGGCCGGTCGCGCCTTCGAGGATCGGCGGGTCGTTCATCTGGGTGGCGGTGATGCCCCAGTACCGGTCCCCTCCGTCGAGGCGGTGGAACACGATCTTGGCCGTCCACGGCTTCCGGCCACCCGGCGCGTCGATGCGGTACACCCTGATCTGGCGGACCTCCGACCCGCGGGCGACCTTCAGCGGGACCATGAGCTTCATCCCGGTTCGGCCGGCGATGTTCCGGAAGATCGGCACCAGGCGGGCGGTGCTCACCACATCCGGTGGGGCCGGCCGCTCGGGGGGCGGGGGCGTGTGGAGCGATCCACCGAAGTCCCCGCCCACGACCACGGCGGCCTGGGCGCCGCCCAGGCGGGCCTTCGGCACGGCGGTCAGGGCGGCCGTGGGACCGACGAGCGTCCGCAGCGCCCGCGCGGCGGCGAGCCCGGTTTGCGAGGTCTGGTCGAAGAGGATGGCGCTGGTGGTGTAGCCGAAGGAGTCGGCGTTGCCACCGGAGGCGGCCAGGTACCCCTTCCCGCGGAGCAGCTCCGCCATCTGCTCACCCACCAGGGACCGCCCCGACCCGTTCAGGACCGTGACCCGGGTCTTCGCGGGAACGACCTTGGGACCGCTGTCCTGGCCGGTGAGGAACTCCGGGTTGAGCCAGTCCTGGATGGCGTCCCGCAGCTCGGCGGGGTCCAGCTCGTTGAGCGACACCTCGTTGACGGTCGTCGAGATCCCCTTGACCTGCACGCGGGACACCCGGTCGTCGGGGGTCTCGATCGCGCGGCGGATGAGGTTCAGCAGGCGCCCGGCATCGTTGATGTCGGTCTGGGCGTGGTCGGCGAGCAGCCTGACGAAGCGCGGTCCCTGGCTCAGTTGCCCGCGGGTGCGTCGCTTGAGCTCGGACAGGAACGTCTGCTGACGGACGATCCGGGCGAAGTCGTCGTCGGTGTGCCGGTACCGGACGTAGTCGAGGGCGTCGGCGCCGTTGAGCTTCTGGTAGCCGGGCTTCAGGTCGATCATCTCGTACTTGTCGGGTCCGGAGTTGTCGTTGAAGTACCTGCGGTCGACGTCGATGTAGACGCCGCCGAGGTCATCCACCATCTCGGCGAACCCCGCGAAGTCGATCTCGACGAACCCGTTGACCTGCTGGCCGGTGAGTTCCTTGATCGTCTCGATGACCTTCCCGGGGCCCCCGGTGCCGGCGCGCTCTCCGGCGGCGTATGCGGCGTTGATCTTGGCCTGGCCGATCCCCGGGATGTTCACCCACAGATCGCGCGCGAACGACAGCATCGAGATGAACCCGAGCTGGCTGTCCATGTGCACCAGGATGATCGAGTCGCTGTTGCCGGCCTCGCTGCCGCGGCTGTCGGATCCGATCAGCAGGATGTTGACCGGCTTGCCGGGCTCGACGCGGTCCACCACGCGCCGTGCCTCACGGATCCGGGCGGTGTCCGGGCTGATGGTGGAGATCGTCTCCTCCACGAACTCGTACCCGGCCCACAGCGCGCCGGCCGCGACGCCCAGGCCGATCCACGCCGACCACACCACCACGGTGACCCACCGGGAGGCCCGCTTGGGGATCCGGTAGTACCGCGCGGAGTGATGCCGGCCGGCCGGCTCCTCGGCCTCGTCGTGACGAGGCACGTCTTGGCGAGACCCGTCAACCACGCCCTCGACCCTAGGGAACCCCCGTGCCGCGGCCAATGGCGGCGGGTTGGATGCGGATCGCACGTGATGGGAGCGTTGCGATCGGGGGACTCGACTGCAGCGACGGCTTCCTCTGCGCCTACTGGAAGCAGGGTAGACGTTGAGGGGGCGCCAACGTGGACCAAGCGGGAGGTCGACCCAGCGGCCCGGAAATTCATTCGTCCCTCTCGCTGCAGAGAGACCTCGGGGCCTGGCGACTCGGACGGCGGAGGGCGCACAGGGGCTTCGCCGGCGCCGTCCAGAGCGACTCCTCGGGCATCGGCTGCGTGAGCTTCGACGGCCTGAAGGCACCAGGATCCTTTTGGGACGGTGCGGCGTGAGGTACGGCGGCCCCTCGGCACCGCGATGCGCACCGTCCTCCAGGTGAACGGCGTCGCGGTCTGCCGAAGCTCCTGGGCAAGAAGGTCCACGCCGGGGGCGTGTACGAGTTCCGGCTGAGGATGACCGGCAAGGCGGTGATCAACCTCGAGGCCGAGATCCACGGCATCAGCGAGGCCGAGGCTCGCGCGCGCTTCGGAGGCGACCGCTCCGAGGACATCCTGCTGCGGGTCTTCTTCCACCCCCACGGCGACAGGCTGATCCTGCTCCTGGGCGGCTATGACAAGGGTGAGGACGCCAGCGGCAAGCGGCAGCAAGCGGAGATCCGCGTCGCCGTGTCACGCCTTCGCGAGTTCCGCCGCCGCCGGGGAGCGACTTGACCGCGGTATGGGCTAAAGCCCATGCTGATCGGAGCCGAGGAAGGGGTTGAGATGGGTGACTTCGAGCAGCTGATTCACGACATCCAGGCGGAGGCACAGGCCGATGGGCCCGCGGCTGTCGCCGAGCTGGCCGCGCTCGAGGCCCGCTTCGGCCTGGCCGCGGAACTGATCGCCCGGCGCACGGGTCTCGGCATGACCCAGAAGCAGCTCGCGAGCGCATCCGGGATCGGGCAGTCGGAGATCAGCCGGATCGAACGCGGCGAGATCAATGCCACCGTCCAGACCTTCGAGCGCTTGCTGCTGCCCCTCGGCGCGCGGTTGGCGGTCGCGCCAGTCGACTCGAAGGTCGCCGAGCCGGCGTCCGACGATCCCGTCTCAGGAGGGTGGACGTGCCCCGACAGGCGCAACGCTCCCGACGCCGCGTGAACCGGTGCGCAGCGGTTGCTCTCGGGTGCCTGGCCATCCTCACGCCGTTGGCGTTCGGCAAAGGGGTCGATCTCTCTCTGAGGGCGAACGACAGAAGCCCCAGCGTCGGTCAACAGGTCACGATCACCCTGAAGGCACGGCTCGATCCCGAGATGCCGCACGACGAAACCCCCGGGAACCACTCCGCAGAGCGGTTTCCCGAGGGTTCGGTGAGGTAGCGCATACGGGATTCGAACCCGTGTTACCGCCGTGAGAGTGAGCTGGGAAAACCTTCTATGCAGGGAAAACGCCGGAGGTGTGCCGGCGTGGACCAAATTTGGACCAATCGGGAGGTCCGCCAGCGGCCCCGAAAAGTCATTCGTCCCTCTCGATCCAACAGCCTCTCGGACCGCCGGCCAAGGCCCCCTATAGGCCCTCTGGTGTCCGCGTCGCCAGGAACGCGGCTGGGGAAAGAACGGTGACCACTCCCTGGTGTTCGACGAGCGCCGAGTCCCCGGTCACCAGGACCGCGGTGGCCGCCTCGGCAAGCGCGAGCAGGTAGTCATCGTCGGGATCCGGACCGAGCGGCTTCGAGCGCACCGGGTCGTCGAACTGCAGGCCGGCGCGCCACATCTCGGCAATCAGGAGTTGGGCCGCCTCCACGCTGAACCAACGGCGGAAGCGAGGACGTCCGGTCACCTCGCCGATCTCTGCCAGCCACTGAGCGCTCACGATGAGGTCCGTCCCGTCGATGAGGGCCGCGTCGAGCGCTCTGCGGGACGTCCCCTCCGGCGCTATCAGCGCCGAGACGACCACATTGGGATCAAGAACGACCCTGGTCACGCCGCTCGGCTCGGATCTGCCGAACCTCCTCGGCGACCAGCGCTACAGCGGAGTCATCATCCAAGGGATCGCGGTTCGCGTCCGCGATGCCGCGCAGCGCGTCTTGGGCGGCGGCCCGAGCCCGTGAGCGGACGCCTTCACCGACAAGCTCGCGCGTGAGTTCCTCGACGGGACGACCGCTGCGGCCAGCGAGTTCCTCGATGCTGGAATACAGCTCGTCGTCCAGGGTGACGGTGACCGGGCGCATCATCAGCTGAGTGTAGGCCGTCCACGCCGTGCGGTCCAAGCACATGCTGTAAGTCGCCGGCATTCGGGTCGAGCGAGCGGACCCGGCAACGGCTTTCGGAGGCGAGCGGAGATGCCGCAGAAGCTCCCCGGACTTGAATCGACGCCCCAAACGGGTGTCCGGGAACCGCCACCCCGGGCTTGGAGCGAGCTGCGACACAAGGCCCTCATCCGCGAAGAGCCCCAATAGTGCTACTGGTACTCGGGGTTCGCTGCCAGCCATGGAGTGCTGAGGCGCCACTTGTGCGCCTTGCCCGCCTTTCCGGCACGGGCGAAGGGCGCGTCGCCATACTTCGCGCTCGCTCCCCGGAGAACGTTGGCTACGGTCTTCTCGTTCTCGCCTACTTCGGTGGCCAGTTCTCTGGCAGTGGCGTTGACTCCGCTCGCAAGCGCGGCGATGAGAGCTTCCGCGATGGCGTCGAGCTTCGGCGAGTCGTATGGCTTCGCATTCACGGGGATCTCAGCGATGAGAACTATGACGCTCTCAGGACCGGGGCCAGTCAAAGCGACGATGTCGTCTCGATGGAGGGCTGTACCGGGCGGGGGCGGCACATCGAGGTCCAGTCCAAGGTCCTCGCTGATCTCTTCCGCGATGAGGATCGCTTCTTCGCGGGAGATAACGGCATCGACGATGCTCGGAAGACTCGTTCCGTGTTGGAGGACGACGAACACCTTCACTTGGACCCCTCTCCGTCTCCTAACCGCAACCCATTCTAGAGGGCTGCCCTGTCAGCACCGACGCAACGAGTTGCGCCTGCTGATGCCCCGTCGAGTGGTGGGATTTCCGGGAGTCGGTAGCCCCCGAGAGGGCCACCGGGTGATCCTCAGCGTGACCTACCAAGTCGCGCACAAGGAGAACCCGATGGCCCTCGATAAGGATGCCCTGTCCCAGCTGCTCGACGCACTGCGCGCGGGTGGCGATCTCGACGTGCTGCGCTCGGGCATGCAATTGGTGCTGCAGTCGTTGATCGACCTGGAAGCGGCCGAGGCGATCGGCGCCGGCCGCTATGAGCGCAGCGCCGAGCGTGTCACGCACGGCAGTTGACCCTTGGTGTTGGACACCTGATTCTGGGGCGGTAGCCCCGGCAGGAGGTGTTCCTGATGGGTCGTCCGATGAAGTACACCGCCGAGTTCCGCGCTGAGGCGTTGGAGTTGGTGCGGTCCTCCGGGCAG
>JADLHW010000034.1 GCA_020848615.1 Thermoleophilia bacterium | reverse complement strand
CGCCGCCGTCAACCACGGCAACTCCGGCGGGCCGCTGGTGGACCGCCAGGGCCGCGTGATCGGCGTGAACGCCCAGATCGCGGACTCCGGGGTGGACGCCAACGTGGGCGTGGCCTTCGCGATCCCCGTCGACGCGAGCACCGTGCGGGTCATCGACCAGCTGAAGGGCACCGGCCGGGTGAGCCACGCGTGGCTCGGCATCTCCGGCGGGACCGTCGACGACCGCATCGCGTCGGCCGGCGGCCTGAAGGCCGACCACGGCGTGCTGGTGGTGGGCCTCGCCCAGGGCGGCCCCGCCCAGGAGGCCGGCCTGCGCGGCGGGTCGCGGGCCGTGCGCTCGGAGGGCAGCGACTACTGCGTGGGCGGCGACATCATCACCTCCATCGCCGGCACCGAGGTGGACAGCATGTCGGAGCTGCAGGACACGCTGGAGTCCACCGGCCCCGGGAAGACGGTGACCATCCGGGTGGTGCGCTCGGACGGCTCCACCGCCGACCTGGAGGCCACGCTGTCGTCGCAGCCGTCGACGGCGCCGCAGGTGACCTCCGCCTGCTGATCACCCCGTGGCGGGGACGCCGGCCGGCGCGGGGGGCGCGTCGTCCCCGGTGCGGGCGGCCCGCGCCGCCAGGTCGAAGTACAGGTAGGTGAGGGCGATGGCGACCAGGGGCAGCACCGCCACGTAGACCACCGCGGCGATGAGGTTCACCAGGTCGAAGGCCGCCCCGGTGGCCACCAGCGCCAGGGCGCCCACCACCGGGCCGGTCATGAGGCCCGCGCCCGCCACGATCACCACCATCGCCGCCGTGCGCCACCAGGAACCGCGCACGATCTCGGCGCTGCGCCGCAGCGGCCCCGGTGACGGGCGGGACTCGACGCCCACCGCCACCGACATGAGCGACCACCGCACGATGAGGAACACCGCCACCGGCACCAGCGCCAGGCTCAGGTTGAGGACGACCCCCGCGGCCACCGCCGCCACCAGCGCGGTGAGCAGCACCCTCAGGTCGGGCACCACCGAGCGGTAGGCGGCGCGGGCGGTGCCGTCGCGGTCGGCGGCGACGTCCAGCACCAGCCGGGCGGTGGCGGCCTGCACCACCCCGAAGCCCAGCAGGGTGACCACCATGCCGAGGCCCAGCACCAGGCCGTCGACGAAGGCGTTGCGGGTGCCGGCCTCGTCCACCAGCGGGTCGAGCGCCGACAGGCGGAACACCACCGCCTGCAGCGCCGTGGTGACCAGCCCCACGGGGATGAAGAACAGCCCCACCGTCAGGAACGCGCGTGGTCGCAGGCGGTACATCGCCCACGCCGAGGTGATGATCGCGCCCCACGGCCGGGAGCGCTCCAGCGGCAGCGGCTGCGACGGCCGCCACGCGGTCTTCGAGAAGCCCCACAGCAGCAGCGTGGCGAGGGCGGCCAGGACGGTGACCGACGTCCCGGGGTGGGTCTGGATGCTCCGCAGCAGCTTGGAGCCGCCGCCGACCGCCACGCAGAAGAAGTCCGTGGCGCCGGTGCCGATGAGCCCGCCGCCCGGCACCGTGAAGCTCGCGTCCCGCCAGCTGCGCTCCGCCCACGAGAACGGCCGTGTCCACTGGGTCTTGGTGGAGGGCCCGGTGGGCGCCTCGTACAGCTTGCCCTGCTTCTCCCCCCATCTGCCGCGGTACGCCAGCCACGGGTAGGCCTCCCGCGCCGCCGCCGGGTCCGACGGGATGACGCGCAGGGCGGCGTCCAGCTGCCGGTGCGGCCCCGTCGCGTCGTCGCAGCCCACGCCCTCCCGGGTGCTGCGCATGAGGAACAGGGACGGCGCGAGGTAGTTCGCGTGCGACCCGGCCCCCGGGTAGACCACCGGGTGGGTGCCGTCCACCACCTCCATGTCGTCCCCGCCCCAGTCCGCGCGCTCGGCGCTGGAGTGCTGGCTGTAGCCCACCTCCGTGGGCTCCTCCGAGAGCGCCTCCTGCGGGCTCGCCGCGTCGAAGTTCAGCTGGATCATCTCCCAGTCGGACTCGTGGGTGTTGTTCCAGTGGTTGAAGACGTAGAAGAACCAGTACTGGAGGGCCAGGCGGCCGGGGTGGCCGGCCTCGGCGGCGACGCGGGCGTAGACGGTGGGCGGCCCCTCCCCGGCCAGGCGCCGCTGCCAGCGCTCGTACACGCAGCCCGGCGCGAGCACGTCACCGGGGAAGTCCAGGTGGTACCCGTCCAGGGGCCGCGACAGGTCCCCGGCCGTGGGGCCCACCTTCACGATGTTCGTGCGGTCCCACGGGCCCCGCAGCGCCACGTCGGGGCTGCCGAGGATCCGGTCGACGTCCACCGGCTCGTACGCCTCGCCGTCGCCGCACGCCTCCGGCTGCTCCTGCAGGCGCAGCACCGGCTGGTACGCGCGGGCCAGGTCGGCCTCGGCGGACGTCTGCGCGACGGCCGGCACATGGGCGGCGGCGAGCAGGAGGACGAGCGCGGCCACCATCGCGCGGCGCACGCCGCGCACCGTCCCCGGCACCCCGCACCGCATGTCCGGTCCTCCTCCGCTCACCCGCACCGGCGGGGGTGAGTATCGGCCCGGGCCGGGGGCGGTGTCACGCCCTCGGCGTGAGCGGTGGTGCCGGCCCCGCCCCGCCGGGAGAACGTCGATGCCGCCACCCCCGCGGAGGACCCACGGTCGCATGCGGCGGAGCCGGCGCGCGTCATGGCCCGCATGCTCCTCGCCGGGGGCAGGCTCGACGGACGCCGCTGGCCGCCGGTGTCCTTGGTCGTCCGGGAGAGGCTGGTGCCGATCGCCGCCGAGCGGGTGCTCGCCGGGCTGCGGCCCGCCGACGGCGACCGGGTGATGGTGCCGTCGCACCGGCCGCCGCCGGCCGGCGGGCTCCTGGACGCCGCCCGCGCGACGGCGGTGGCCGCCGCCGGGGCGCTGGACGCGGTTCCCGCCGCGGGACTCGTACTCGCCCGCCGGATGAGGCGCCGGCGTGGGCCCTGCTGCTGTCCCGGGCGGCGGCCGTCCTGCCCCCGGACGGCGCCTGGACCGCGGACCCGCGGGGGTGGTCGGAGCGCATCGACCCGCGGGCCGCGTCGCACTGACCGACCGGGGAGTGCCCGGTGGACGCGCGCGTGGCCTAGGATCCGCATG
>JADLHW010000033.1 GCA_020848615.1 Thermoleophilia bacterium | reverse complement strand
CAGCAGCGCCTCGACGTCGTCTCCGGGCGCCGGGCCGCGGAAGGCCACGGCCAGCTGCAGGCGGCCGTCCGACCGGGTGCACAGCAGCCGCGGCTCGCGACCGCCCGCCGCCGCGACGTGCCGCAGCAGGTTGGTCAGGATGTGCCGCAGCCCCTCCGGGTCGGTCCATGCGCGCTCGTCCTCGCACCGCACCTCGGGGCCCCCGGACGGTCCCCCCGCGGCGGCGGCCACCTGGTCCAGCAGGGGGCGCAGGCGCGTCTCGCCGAACCGGTGCCCGGCGTGGTCGCCCGCGACGCGCAGGAGCACCTCCAGGTCGTCGAGGGTGGCGAGCGCCGCGCCGCCGTCACCGCGGCGGATGACCTCGCGAAGGGAGGCGATCGCCGCCTCGGCGGCGGCGACGCGGCGGGCGCGCAGGCGGCGGCGCTGCAGGGCGTCGAGCTCCTGGTGCATCTGCTGCCGGGGGCGGCGCGTGAGGCTGAGGTACAGCAGCACGATGCCCGCCGGCACCACGAACGCCACCACGAAGCTCGCCAGGAGCCCCAGTCGCCACAGGCTGTCGTCGTCCTTCGCGAGCACGGCCAGCTGGTCGTCACGGCGGTCCACCAGGGCCTCCCGGGCCCGGTCGAAGCTCGCGTCGAAGCCGGAGGTGGCGTCCCGGGCCCGGGAGGCGTCACCGGCCTCGATGAGCCGGATCACCCGCTCGCCCTGCCGGGCGAAGTCGAGCACCAGGCGCTGCGGCTCGCTCGCGCCGAGCGGCGACGCCGGGTCGGCGGCCTCCAGCGTGGAGCGCGTGTCGGACAGCCCGCGGCGGGCGTCGGTGACCGCCGAGCGGATGATGTCCCCGGAATCGGTGTGGTACCGCTCGTCCACGCTGGCGAGGAACGCGGCGAAGCCCACCTGCGACCGCACGACCGTGACCGCCCGCAGCGACTCGTTCAGCGCGTGCAGGTCGCCCGCGTGGCGCACCACCGCCCGTGACCGCGCCCCGATGGAGAACACCGACGCCGCGACCAGCACGATCACCAGGCCGCACGCCACCGCGATGGTGACGGCGCGGCGCCGGGCTCCGCGCACACGGGGCCGCCACCGATGCGAGCCGGGTCTCATGCCCCCGGATTCGGCATCGGAATGCCGGATCTGAGCCCGGGGGCGGGGGTGTCACGCCCCGGGGCTCAGGCGGCGGGCGGCAGCTGGGCGGACTGGTCGGGAGGGGCGAGCCCGTCCGCGAGCGCGAAGCCGGTGCGGCGGCGGCGCTTGGCGCGGTACATCGCCTCGTCGGCGCGACGCAGGATCTCCTCCACGTCGTGGGTGCCGTCGGCCCAGGCGACGCCGACGCTGGTGCCGACGGGGGCGCGGTGCTCGCCCACCGCGACCGGCCGGGACAGGGCGGCGCACACGCGCTCGGCCACGATGACGGCGCCGCGGAGCTCGGCGGTGTCGGTGAGCAGCAGCACGAACTCGTCGCCGCCGAGGCGGGCGACGGTGTCGGTGGGCCGCGCCACGCGGGTGAGTCGCTGCGCCACCGCGATCAGCACCGCGTCGCCGGCGTCGTGGCCGAGGGTGTCGTTGACCTGCTTGAAGCCGTTCAGGTCCAGGTACAGCAACGCGAACGACGGGCCGCCGGCCCGGCGGCGCTCCAGGGCGTGGGTGAGGCGCATCATGAGCTGCGCACGGTTTGCCAGGCCCGTCAGGGCGTCGTGCGCGGCCTCGTACGCCACCATCTGCGACCAGCCCGCGAGGGAGGTGTACCGCAGCGCGTTGCCCCATGCGGCGGCGGCCTGGGTGCCGAGGAGGGTGAGGGCCTGCACGCCCGTGTCGTCGGGTTCCAGGGGCCGGTCGGTGAACGCGCGCATCGCCGCGGCGCGGCCGTCCTGCCGCCACACCGGGATGACGACGCCGCCCGCGAACCCGGCGAGGTGGAGCCACTGCAGCTCGTCGGTGGCCGCGCCGCCGGCGCCCGTCAGGGCCGGCCGGTTGTCGGCGAGGGCCCGGTCGAGGGCGCGGTCGGCGTCCGGGTCGGGCGATCTGCCCTCCCCGGCGGCGTGCGCGAGCCGCCACCGGCCGGAGCCGTCCCGGCGGCACACGTCCACCCGCAGGAAACCCAGGTCGAGGGCCGCGGCGGCGGCCTCCTCCAGCACGCGCCCCGGGTCGGCGGTCTCGGTGAGGGTGCGGGCGTGGGTCGCGACTCGCTCCAGCTCGTCCGCCCGTCGGCTGGCGGCGAGCAGCGTCTGATGGGCGCGGTCCAGGTCGTCGCGCAGGCGCGCCGCCAGGTACCCCGTGGGGATCGCGACGGCGGCGGCCGCGGCGAGCTGCTGCAGCCCCAGGCGCAGGATCTCGGTCCCGGAGCCGTCCGGTGGCATGGTGCGCACGCGCAGGGCGATGTAGGCGAGGCCCAGCGCGAGCCACACGGCGCCGGCGAGCAGCGGCCCGGACAGCACCGCGGCGTCCAGCACCGGCACCAGCAGCGCGACCCATGCCAGGGGGGTGGCGTCGGGGTCGAGCAGCAGGGCGGCGACGACGGCGAGCGCACCGTCCACCAGCAACTGCACGACCGTGGCCGCCACGGGTTCCTCGCCTGGCGGCCGCACCGCGAACACCCCGTTCACGATCATGTTCAGGCAGGCCAGGGCCCCCACCGCGACGGCGGCGTCCGCGCTCACCACGGCCGCCCCGCCGGACGCCGACGATGCGACGAGCGCCAGGAAGACGGCCGACAGCACCACCCGAACGACACGAAGGCCGCGCGTCAGCGCAGCCTCGCCTCCCCCGGCGGATGTCCGTTGATTGTCTGCGTGTCCCCGCGTCCGGGGCCTCCGCTGTTCGCTCGTGGTGCCTACCGCTTGCGTATCGGCATGGCTCGGGCCGGAATCCACAGGCGTGGCGCGGCCCGCGTGCGTACGGACGGCCCGTGCGGGGAACAGGGGGGCACGTCCACGATCAGGGAGAACTGACATGCGTGCACGCCGAGCCATGGCGGGGGTGCTCGCCGTCGCCGCGCTGGGAATCGCCGCCGTGGGGTGCGGCGGCAGCGACGACTCCGGGGACTCCGGGAGCCCGGCCGCCGGCACCACCGCCGCGGCACCGCCGGCCGCCACCACGGCGCCGCCGGCGGCCACCACGGCCCCGGCGCCGTCCGGCGGCACGGGGGACGCCGCCGCGGGGAAGAGCGTCTTCACCAGCAACTGCGCCTCCTGCCACACGCTGGCCGATGCCGGCGCGTCGGGCGCGGTGGGCCCGAACCTCGACGACCTGAAGCCCGACCAGGCCACCGTGCAGGCGCAGGTCACCAACGGCGGCGGCGCGATGCCGGCGTTCGCGGGGACCCTCAGCGATCAGCAGATCATGGACGTCGCGGCGTACGTGTCGTCGGCCGCGGGCGGCTGAACCACGACGACGGGGACCGTGGCCCGGTCCCCGTCGCCTCGGTCACCGCCCCTCCAGAATTCTCCGGTTGCGGACTGGCGTCCGGATATGGGACAAACGGATCAGCCCACGAGCGAGGGGGATGGTCATGCCCGCACGACGTGCCGTTGCCGCGCTGGCGGCCGCGGCGATGCTGGTGATCGCCACCGCCGGGTGCGGCGGCGACGACTCGGGCGACGCGGGGACGCCCGCCGCCACGACCGCGGCGGCACCGGCGACCACGGCCGCCGCGCCGTCCGGCGGTGACGCCGCCGCCGGCAAGGAGGTCTTCACCGCCAACTGCACGGGGTGCCACACGCTCGCGGACGCCGGGGCGACCGGCCAGGTGGGCCCGAACCTGGACGACCTGAGGCCCGACGCCGCCACGGTCCAGCGACAGGTGACCAACGGCGGCGGCGCCATGCCCGCGTTCCAGGGGACCCTCAGCGATCAGCAGATCGCGGACGTCGCCGCCTACGTGTCGTCGGCCGCCGCCGGCTGAGCCCCGCCGTGGTGCGGGGCTCAGCCCCGCGGGCCCCGCACCACGAGCCGCGTGAACAGGCGCTCCAGCGTGGCCGCCGGGTCCTCGCACACCCCGGTGTGGATGTCCGAGGGCTGCACGACCGTGCTGGCGGGCGCCGTGAGCCAGTGGAATCGCTGATGCCGGTCCAGGCGGGCGATGGGCCCGGCCCCGGGGTCGCCGGCCGCCACGCTGACGAGGCCCTCCAGCTGGCGTGCCAGCGGCTCGGGGTCGCGGCTCGGCGCCATCGCGGCAAGCACGTCCGCGTCCAGCGCGACCCTGGCCCCCAGGAAGTCCCGGGTGCGGGCGAACAGGACCACGCCCGCGTTGAATCGCTCCCCGCGCTCTATGTCGGGCACCACGCGCCACACCGCGTACTGGAAGGGGTCAGATGCGGGCACGGGCCTCCTCCGCCGCTTCGGCGAACCGCCGCGGCCCCTCGAGCCGCCGCCGGATGAACTCCGCGTACTCGTCCCGCAGCCCGTCGGCGGCGAGCCACTCGCCGGGGATCAGCGACACCACCTCGGCGAGGTCGGCCGGGCCCAGCCGCCCGCCGAGCCGGGCGTCGGCGCCGGCGATCGACCCGGCGGCCGGCATGAGCACGTGGTCGCCGGGCGAGGGCAGCACGCGGTCCCACGCCGCGGCGATGTGCGGGTCGCCGTGGTGCGGGTACAGGGCGGCGCCGTGATCGATGAGGTGGTGGCGCCCGTGCCACACCAGCAGGTTGGGGTTCCGGGCGCTGCGGTCGACGTTGAGCATGAGGGCGTCGAACCACACCACGTCGGCGGCGAACGCCGGGTCGGGCGGGACGGCGGCCGCGGGGTCGTACGCGAGCGCGCCGGGCAGGAAGTCCATCCCCAGGTTGCGGCCCACGCTGGCCTTCAGGAGGTCCTGGATCTCGGGGTCCGGCTCGGCGAGCCCCAGCTCCGGCGGGACCTCCACGTACACGAGCTCCGGGACGGGCAGCCCCAGCAGGCGGGCGGTCTCCCCGGCCACGATCTCGGCGACCAGCACCGACGGCCCCTGGCCGGCGCCGCGGAACTTCAGTACGTACAGGCCGTCGTCGTCGCCCTCCACCAGGGCCGGCAGGGAGCCGCCCTCGCGCAGGGGCTCGACGTAGCGCGTGGCGAGCACCGTCCGCATCGGCGGCAGCGTATCCGCCCGCCCGGGATGCCATAGTCCGCGGCATGTCCGAGGATCCGTACGCACGCGCCGCCGCCGCCGGGGCGGCCGTCCGCGACCGCCTTGGGGAGCACCGCGCCGTCCTGGTGCTGGGCTCCGGATGGGCGCAGGTCGCCGAGCTGCTGGGCACGGTGCGCGGCGGCCTGCCGATGCACGACCTGCCGGGCTTCCCCGCGCCGGTGGTGCAGGGGCACTCCGGCATGGCGCACTCGGTGGACGTCGACGGCACGCCGGTGCTGGTGCTCGCCGGGCGGTCCCACCTGTACGAGGAGCACCCGGTGGCGACCGTCGTCCACGGCGTCCGGGCGGCGGTGCTCGCCGGCTGCGAGGTGGTGATGCTCACCAACGCCGCGGGGTCGCTGGTGGAGGCCAACGGCCCGGGCACGCCGGTGCTCATCAGCGACCAGCTCAACCTCACCGGGGCGAACCCCATGACCGGGCCGGAACCCCCGGAGGGATACCCCGGGCGGTTCTCGGACCTCACGGACCTGTACAGCCCGCGCCTGCGGGCCGCGGCGCACGCCGCCTTCCCCGCGCTCGCCGAGGGCGTGTACGCCGGGATGCTGGGCGGCAGCTACGAGACGCCGGCCGAGATCCACATGCTGCGGGCGATGGGCGCCGACCTGGTGGGCATGTCCACCGTGCTCGAGGCGATCGCCGCCCGGCACCTGGGCGCCGAGGTGTTCGGCGCGTCGCTGGTGACGAACCTCGCCGCCGGCCTGTCCGCCACCGCCCTCGACCACGGCGAGGTGCTCGCCACCGGGAAGGCCTCGGTGGGACGCCTGGCCGAGCTGCTGCGGGCCGTGGCGACCGCGGTCTGATGCCCGACGCGACCGCGCCGGCCCGGGACTGGCTCGCCAGGGACCCCGACCCGCGGACCCGCGCGGAGCTGGAGGCGCTGCTGGCCGCCGGCGACGACGCGGAGCTCGCGGCGCGGTTCGCCGGCCGCCTGGCGTTCGGGACGGCGGGCCTGCGCGGGCCCATGGGCGCCGGACCCATGCGCATGAACCGCCTGGTGGTGCGCCAGTCGGCGGCGGGGATCGCCCGGTACCTGCGCGAGCACGTGCCGGACGCCACCGCGCGCGGGGTGGTCGTGGCCCACGACGCACGGCACCACTCCGCGGCGTTCGCCGCCGACTGCGCCGAGGTCCTCGCCGGCCACGGCATCCCCGTGGTGCTGGCCGAGGGGCCGCAGCCCACGCCGGTGGGGGTCTTCGCGATCCGCCACCTGGGGACGGCGGCGGGCATCGTGGTGACCGCCAGCCACAACCCGTCCGCCGACAACGGCATGAAGCTCTACATGGGCGACGGCGCGCAGATCGTGCCGCCCGTCGACGGGCTGGTGGCCGCGGCCATCGACGCGGTCGCCGCCGACGGGGCCGTCACCCCGCCGGGCGTGCCGCCCGCGCCGGTGACCCCCCTGCCCGCCGCGGTGGTCGACGCCTACCGCGCGGCCGTGCTGGGGCGGGTGCCGGCGCCCGCGTCACCCATCCGCATCGCCACCACCGCGATGCACGGGGTGGGCGGCGCCCCCCTCGCGCGCCTGCTGGCCGACGCGGGGCACCGCGAGGTGTTCCCCGTGGCCGCGCAGGAGGCCCCGGACCCGGACTTCCCGACGGTCACGTTCCCGAACCCCGAGGAGCCCGGCGCCACCGGCCTGCTCGCAGCGCGGATGCTGGAGGCGGACGCCCACGTCGGCCTGGCGGTGGACCCGGACGCCGACCGCGTGGCCGTGCTGGTGCGCACCCGCGACGGGGAGCCGCGGCAGCTCACCGGCGACGACGTGGGGGCGCTGCTGGGGGAGTGGCTGCTCGCCGAGGTCACCTCCGGCCCGGGGCGCCTGGTGGTGTGCAGCGTCGTTTCGAGCTCGCTGCTGAGCCGCATCGCGGACGCCCACGGGGCGGTGTTCGCCGAGACCCTCACCGGGTTCAAGTGGCTGTGCCGCCCGGCGATGGAAGAGGCCGGCCTCACGCAGGTGCTGGCCTACGAGGAGGCGATCGGGTACGCCATCGGCCCGGACGTGCGGGACAAGGACGGATTGTCGGCGGCCGTCGCGGTCGCGTCGATGGCGTCCGCGGCCCACGCGGCGGGCGCGACGCTGCTGGACCGCCTCGACGACCTGCACCGCCGCCACGGGGCGCACGTGACCGACAACTTCTCGCTGCGCGACGAGTCGCCGGGCGGCGCCGCGAAGCGGGCGGCGCTGGTGGGCCGCCTCATCGCCGCCCCGCCGTCGCACCTGGGCGACGCGGCGGTGGCCTCCGTGGACGCGCCGGCCGCGGACGTGCTGCGCATCCGCCTGGAGGGCGGGTCGCGGGTGGTGGTGCGCCCCAGCGGCACCGAGCCCAAGCTCAAGTGCTACTGCGAGGCCGTGGAACCCGCCCCGGACGGCGACGTGCACGCCGCCCGGGAGCGCGCCCGCGCGCGCCTTGCCGCCATCCGGGCGGCGCTCACGCCGCTGGTGCTGGACTGAGATGGTCCCCGGCGCCCGGAGGCGTGCGACACTTCCCGGGTGACCACCGTGTCCCGTGACCTGCGCGGCCTCGTCCTGGACGGCGTCGCCCTCGACACCCCGCTGCGGGTGCAGGCCGTCGACGCCCTCGCCCTGGAGGAGCGCGCCGCGCGGCTGGTGTCCCGCTCGGTGAAGAAGGCCAGCAAGGTCGCCGGGCTGGAGCTGTCGGTGCGGTGCGTGGACCTCACCACGCTCGAGGGCATGGACACCCCCGGCAAGGTCCGGGCGATGTGCGCACGGGCGCTGCGCCCCGACCCGGAGGACCCGTCGCTGCACCCGGTGGCGGCGGTGTGCGTGTACGGCTCCCTGGTGGCCGAGGCCCGCCACGCCCTGGGCGACGGCCCGGTGAAGGTGGCGAGCGTGGCCGGCGCGTTCCCGTCCGGGCAGAGCCACCTGCACGAGCGGCTGGAGGAGATCCGCCGGGCGGTGGAGGACGGGGCCCACGAGGTGGACATCGTCATCAACCGCGGGGCGCTGCTGTCGGGCCGCCTCGACGTCGTGCACGACGAGATCGCCGCGGCGACGGCGGCGGTGGGCGACGCGCACCTCAAGACGATCCTGGAGACCGGCGAGCTGGGCTCGTACGAGATGATCCGCCTGGCGTCGATGATCGCGATGGCCGCCGGCAGCGACGTCATCAAGACCTCCACCGGCAAGCTGCCGGTGAGCGCCACCCCGCCCACCGCGCTGTGCATGGCGGAGGCCATCCGGGACTTCGGGGAGCAGACCGGTCGCGTGGTGGGCCTCAAGCTGGCGGGCGGCGTGCGCACCGCCAAACAGGCCCTGGGGTACCTCGCCCTGGTGGCCGAGACGCTCGGCACGGACTGGCTCACGCCCGACCGGTTCCGGTTCGGCGCCTCCACGCTGCTCAACGACCTGGTGCTCCAGCTGCGGTTCCAGCGCACGGGCCGTTACCCCAGGCCCGGCGACCTCCCGGTGGACTGATCGGTGACCACATGACGACCACGCCCCAGAACGACACCGGCACCCGTGACCTGGCGGCGGCGTTCGCCGACTACGCCCCGTCGGTGGAGGGCCGCGACATCGTCACCATCCGGCCGCGCTACGGCCTGCTGAGCGGCGGGGAGGAGCGCGACGCCCGCGACGGCGCGGTGTTCGCCACCATCGACCCCTCGACCGGCGACCACATCGCCGAGGTGGCGGAGGGCTCCGCGCAGGACGTCGACGACGCCGTGGCCGCCGCCCGCGCCGCGTACGAGTCGACCTGGCGGGACATGCCGGGCCGCACCCGCGCGAAGTACCTGTTCCGGCTCGCGCGGCTGCTGCAGGACCGCTCCCGCGAGTTCGCGGTGCTGGAGACCATCGACGGCGGCAAGCCCATCCGGGAATCCCGCGACGTCGACGTGCCGCTGGCCGCCGCCCACCTGTTCCACCACGCCGGCTGGGCGGACAAGCTGGAGTACGCGGTGCCGGGGATGACCGGCCGCCCGCTGGGGGTGGTGGGGCAGATCACCCCGTGGAACTTCCCGCTGCTCATGGTCGCGTGGAAGATCGCCCCGGCCCTGGCGTGCGGCAACACGGTGGTGCTGAAGCCCGCCGAGACCACGCCGCTCACCGCGCTGCTGCTGGGGGAGCTGGCCCGCGAGGCCGGGTTCCCGCCCGGCGTGCTGAACGTGGTGACCGGCGCGGGCGCGACCGGTGCGGCGCTCGCCGGGCACCCGGGCGTCGACAAGGTGGCGTTCACGGGCTCCACCGAGGTGGGCAAGGCGATCCGCCGGGCGACGGCGGAGCGCGGCACGCGGCTCACGCTGGAGCTGGGCGGCAAGGGCGCCCACGTCGTGTTCGACGATGCCGCGCTCGACCAGGCGGTGGAGGGCGTCGTGGACGGCATCTTCTTCAACCAGGGCCACGTGTGCTGCGCCGGCTCCCGGCTGCTGGTGCAGGAGGGCATCGCCGACGAGCTGCTCGGCCGGCTGCGCCGCCGCATCGAGCTGCTGCGGGTCGGGGACCCCCTGGACAAGAACACCGACGTGGGGGCCATCAACTCCCACGCCCAGCTGGAGCGCATCCGCGGCTTCGTGGAGGACGCCCGCGAGGACGGCGCGCGGATCCACCAGACCTCCCGGCCGCTCCCGGAGCGGGGGTTCTACTTCCCGCCCACCATCGTGGAGGGGCTCGGCGGGTCGGAGGCGATCTGCCGGGAGGAGGTGTTCGGCCCCGTGCTCGCCGTGCAGACGTTCCGCACGGAGGCGGAGGCCGTCGCCCGGGCGAACGCCACCCGGTACGGGCTGTCCGCCGGGGTGTGGACCGAGAAGGGGTCGCGCATCCTGTGGGTGTCGCAGCGCCTGCGAGCCGGGGTGGTGTGGGCGAACAGCTTCAACCGCTTCGACCCCGCCAGCCCGTTCGGCGGCATGCGGGAGTCCGGCTTCGGCCGGGAGGGCGGCCGGCAGGGCCTGCAGGAGTACCTGCGGCTGGAGCCAGTGGGCGCATGACCGACCGCCTGGAGGTCCGCAAGACGTACAAGCTGTTCATCGGGGGCGCGTTCCCCCGGTCCGAGTCGGGCCGCACGTTCCCCGTGACCGCGCCGGACGGCACGCTGCTGGCGCACGTGGCGCGGGCGTCGCGCAAGGACGTGCGCGACGCGGTGCGCGCCGCCCGCGGGGCGCAGGAGTCCTGGGCGGGACGAACCCCGTACAACCGGGGTCAGATCCTGTACCGCATCGCCGAGGTGCTGGAGGGCCGGGCATCGCAGCTCACCGCGGAGCTGGAGGCCGTGGGCGTGCCCGCCGCGGACGCACGCGCCGACGTGGCGGCCGCGATCGACGGGGCGGTCTACTGGGCGGGGTTCGCCGACAAGCTCGACATGCTCGTGGGCGGCGTGAACCCCGTGTCGGGGTCGTTCCTGAACCTCTCGAACGCCGTGCCCATGGGTGTCTGCGCGCTCGCCTGCCCCGATGACGGCGGTGTGCGCGGCGTGCTGGGCTCGGTGTGCCCGGCGATCATGGCCGGGAACTCGGTGGTGGCCGTCGCGGGCGGGCCGGCGGCGCTGGTCACCAGCACCCTCGGTGAGGTGGTCGCCACCTCCGACGTCCCGGCCGGCGTGGTGAACCTGCTCACCGGCGACCACGCGCAGCTGCTCCCGTGGCTGGCCGACCACGACGACGTGGACCAGATCGACCTGAGCGGCGCCCCGGAGGCCCTGGTGGGCGACCTGCGCGCCCGCACCGCGGAGAACCTCAAGCGCGCGTCGCTGACCCGCGGCGCGGAGGACCTGCGCACGGCCCTGGCGTTCTGCGAGATCCGCACCGTCTGGCACCCCGCGAGGATCTGAGGCGCCGCAGGTGATCGAGCTCTCCGACGAGGTCGCGTCCGCCCTCTCCTCGGGGCGGGCCGTCGTCGCGCTGGAGTCGACGATCATCGCCCACGGCCTGCCGCGGCCCGACAACCTGCGGATCGCCCGCGACATCGAGGCGTGCGTGCGCGACCAGGGGTCGGTGCCGGCGACCATCGCGATCCTCGACGGGGTGGTCCACGTGGGCCTGTCGCCGCAACTGCTGGAGCAGGTGGCGCACCGGGACGACATCACCAAGGCCAGCGTCCGCGACCTGCCCGGCGTGGTCGCCGGCGGGCGCAGCGCGGCCACCACGGTCGCCAGCACCGCCCACATCGCGCACCTGGCGGGCATCCGCGTGTTCGCCACCGGGGGCCTTGGCGGCGTGCACCGCGGGGCGTCGGACACGTTCGACGAGTCCGCGGACCTGCCGGCGCTCGCCCAGACCCCCATCGTGGTGGTCTGCGCGGGCGTGAAGTCCATCCTGGACGTGGCGGCGACGCTGGAGCGCATGGAGACGCTGTCGATCCCGGTGGTGGGCTTCGGCACCGACCGCTTCCCCGGCTTCTACCTGGCGGACTCCGGGCACCCGGCGCCCGGCCGGGTGGACACCCAGCAGGAGGTCGCGGCGATGGCGGACCTCCGCACGCGCCTGCGGATGCCGCAGGCCATCGTGGTGGCGAACCCGCTGCCCGCCGGCGAGCAGATCGACCCGGCGCTGCACGACCGGGTGCTGGCCGACGCCCTCGCCGCGGCGGACGCCCATGGCGTGCGGGGCAAGGACGCCACGCCGTTCGTGCTCGGGCATTTCCACGACCACACCCACGGCGAGAGCATGCGCGCCAACGTGCGGCTGGTGATGCGCAACGCGGAGCTCGCCGCCCGGATCGCCCTGGCGATGCACGGGGCATGACCCCCGCGCCCGGCGCCGCGGTGGTGGTGCTGGGCGACGTGATGACCGATGTCATCGCCCGGTACGCGGGGCGGCTGGCGGTGGGGAGCGACACGGCGGCCACGGTGGTGCTGCGGCCGGGCGGCGCGGCCGCGAACACCGCGGCGTGGCTGGGGCATCTGGGCGCGCGGTGCGTGTTCTGCGGGTGCGTGGGCGACGACGCCCTGGGCCGTGACGCCGCCGCCGCCCTCCACGCCGTGGGCGTGGAGACCCGCCTGGAGGTCGCGGCGGGCGCGGTGACCGGGACGTGCGTGGTCCTGGTGGACGGCACCGGCGAGCGCACGATGCTGCCCGACGCGGGCGCCAACGCCCTCCTCGGCCGCCCCGACGTGGTGGTGCCGGGCGGGCACCTGCACGCCAGCGGCTACACGCTGCTCAGCCCCGGCAGCCGCGCGGCGGGCGCCGCCGCCCTCGCCGCCGCCCGGGAGGCCGGCATGACCACCTCGGTGGATCCCGCGTCCGCCGCGCCGCTGGCCGCGATGGGCGCCGACGCGTTCCGGGCGCTCATCGCCGGCGTGGACCTGGTGTTCGTGACCCTCGACGAGGCGGAGGTGCTGTGCGGCACCCGCGACCCGGACCGGGTCGCCGGCGACCTGCGCGCCGCGCACCCCGAGGTGGTGCTCAAGCTCGGGGCCGCCGGGGCCCGGTGGCACGGCCCGGGAGGCACCGTCGCCGCCGTCCCCGCCGCGATACCGCCGGGCCCGGTCGTCGATACCCCCGGGGCGGGGGACGCGTTCGCCGCCGCGTTCCTGGCCGCCCGGGCGGACGGCGAGGACCCGGAGTCCGCCCTGCGCGCGGCGTGCGCGCTGGCCGCCGCGGTGTGCGCTCAGCCGGGGGCCCGCCCGGGCCGCGCCGGTTCCCACGAGAGCCGTCGTTGACACCACGAAACGCTTGTCGGACGCGATACCCGGGCATATCGTGCACACGCGCGAGCGATCGTGCACACCCGGCCGGTCCAATCGCGGGAAGCGCTGCTGGGATGAGGGGAGCGATGACGATGCCAAGAGGCGTGACATGCCGCGTGGCCGCCACCGCCGGAGCCGCGGCGGCGCTCCTTCTCGCCGCGCTCGGCACCGCCGCGGCGGTGAACGCCCTGACACCGGACGATCCCACGCTCAGCACTCCGGCGAGGCCGGGCAAGGTGCCGGTCGGTTACCGGGACGCCGCCGGTCAACGGGTCGAGCGCATGGTCGATGACATCCATGGCCGGATCGTCGACTTCGAGCGCCTTCGGTTCACGACGTCTCGAGGCGACATCGCGTACTTCGTCGGTCCCGCGATCGCCGCCGTTCCGGAAACCACGTGCATCCTGCGGGTCGAGCCCTTCGAAGCCGCATCGGCGTGCTCCGATGACGCGGACGTCAGGGCAACGGGCCTGTTCATCCACGGCGACACCGGGGGCGGCTGGTATCTGCCGGGTGCGACGGCCGTCATGCCCTCCGGCGAGCGGCTCACGCCCGAAGGCGGCACCTTCACCTGGGGTCCTGGACAGCGGGGGCGCATCACGGCCACGCTCCAGACGGGGCGAACGGTGACCGAGGAGCTTCCCGCGGCACCGCGCTGACCGTACCGCTCCGGCTCGCTCAGCCGGGGGCGCGCCCGGCGAGCACGTCGGCCATCGCGGCCACCACCGCCTCGGACGGCCCGCCGTGGGGCAGCTCGATCGTGACCTCGGGCAGGCGCCGGTCGGCGGACCAGTCGCCCAGCGACCCGGGGGTGGCGTAGCCCACCGACCGCGCGAGCGGCAGGCCGGTGCGGCGGGAGATCCACCGGGCCAGGGCCCCCAGGTCCGGGTCCTCCACCAGCCGCTGCGGCGCGTG
>JADLHW010000032.1 GCA_020848615.1 Thermoleophilia bacterium | reverse complement strand
GCGGCCGATGTCTCCTGCCGTGATCCCAGCCTCTGCAAGCGCCGCCTCTGCGGCCGCGACCGCCGCCAGCGGCGGCTCGGCCGGGTCGCACGCTGCCCCTGCCGCCGCCACCACCCGCGCGATCGGCTTCATGCCCCAGCGCTGCACCGCCTCACCCGACGCGAACAGCAACGCCGCCGCCCCGTCGCCCAGCGGCGCCGTGTTCCCCGCCGTCACCGTCCCGCCCTCCACGAACGCGGGCCGAAGCCGTGCCAGCAGCTCCGGCGAGGGCGCCCGCCGCGGCAGTTCGTCCTCCGCAACGCACCCCACCTCCGTCTCGACGGGCGCGATGATCTCCCGCCAGTGCCCCGCCGCCTTCGCCGCCATCGCCCGGCGCCCACTCAAGCCGGCGGACATGTCCTGCTCCTCCCGCCCGATGCCGAGTTTCGCCGCGAGGGCGTCGGCCGCGGCGCCCATCTCGGGGTCGGCGTAGGGCGGCGGCGCGTGGCTGACGCGCGGCAATTCGGCCCCTGTCTCGCCCCGGCGCTTCCCGCCCGGCCCCAGCCAGACGCGCGATTGGCTCACGCTCTCGGCCCCGCCTGCCACCACGACCTCCGCCCCGCCGGCGCGGACCGACTCGAGCGCCATCCGCGCGGCCGTCATCCCGCCCGTGCACTGCGCGTTTACCGTCACCGCCAGTACGTCCGCCGGGAGTCCCGCGGCCAGCGCCGCGTGCCGCGCGATGTTGCCGTGGCCGCCCACGTTCGCGATGACCACCCGGTCGACCTGGCCCTGGGCCGCGGCCGGCCGGGCCGCCCGGATAGCCACAGCCGCCAGTGCCGCCGCATCGATGCCTGCCAGCGCGCCGCGCTCCATCCCGATGGGCGTCCGCCGCGCCGCCACGAGGTAGACTTCGCGGCCCGCGTTCACGGCCGTCCATCCGGGTATTCGACAACGTCACCGGCGAGCAGACGCACCATCGCGCCGTCGTCGCGGCGGACGAGCAGAGCGCCGTCGCCGTCGATGCCGGTGGCGAACCCCTCGGCGACGCCCTCGCTCGTGGTGGTGCGGATGGCCTTGCCGATACTGTTCGGCATCGCCCGCCAGGCATCCAGCACCGCCTCCAGCCGCCCCGCGCAGAGGTCGCCGTAGAGCACTTCGAGCCGCTCCAGGTAGCGCTGCAGCAGCGCTGCCCGGCCGACCCGCCGGCCCGCGATCGCCCCCAAGCTCCCCGCCGTGGCCGCCACCTCCGGGGGGAACTCGGCGGGGTCCACGTTCACGTTGACCCCGGTCCCGACGAGGATGTAGCGCACGCGCTGTTCCTCAGCCGCCAGCTCCGTCAGGATCCCGGCTACCTTCCGCCCGCCGACCATGACGTCGTTCGGCCATTTGACCGCCGCCGTTACACCGGCCACGGCAGATACCGCGTCCGCCACGGCAACGCCGGCGGCGAGCGGCACGAGCGGCGCGCGCACCGTCGGCATCGGACCGCGCCGGATGAGCGTGCACCAGATGCCGCCCGCCGGCGAGCAGTACTCCCGCCCGAGCCTGCCCCGTGCGGCGGTCTGCACCTCCGCCACGACCAGCGTCCCGTGTGGCGCGCCTTCCTCGGCAAGCTGCCGCGCGACCGCCTGGGTTGTGCCACAGCGCTCGAAGTGGTGCACGGACCGTCCGAGGTCCTTCGACGCCAGCCCGTGCACGACCTCGGCCTGCGTCAGCCGGTCCGGCCGCGAGACCAGCCGGTGCCCCCGCCGCGGCGCCGATTCGATGCCGTACCCCGCCTCGCGCAGGCTCCCCACCGCTTTCGCCACCGCCGCGCGCGTCACCCCGAGGGCCGCGCTCAGGTCCTGCCCCGACACGTGGCCGCCTTTCGCTTCGGCCAACATCCAGAGCACCTCCGTCTGTGTGCGGCCCAGTGGTGGCGTCGGCACGCTATCCGGCATCGGCTTCTTCCCCTTGGCCTGAGGTCGGGTCCGCCACCAGCGCGGCGAGCGCCCTGCGGTCGAGCTTGCCCGCCTCGGTGCGGGGCAGGTCCGCCACGAACACCACCCGCCGCGGCACGCGCCGCCCCGAGAGCGCCCCGCGGCAGCGGCCGAGGATGGCCGCCCCTGTCACGCCCTCGTCCGCCGCCACGACGGCGACGAGGTGCGCTGGCCGGTCCGCGGGGGCCGCAGTCACGCCCACCGCACGCACGCCCGCCTTGCCCGCGATCACCGCTTCCACCTGCTCTGGATACACGTTTTCGCCCCGCACCACCACCATGCTGTCGCGCCGCCCGGCGAGGAAGACGAAACCGTCCGCGTCCCGCCATGCGAGGTCGCCCACCGTCCGCCAGCCGTGGTGCTCCAGCGCCTCCGCCCCCTCCTGGCCCGCCGGGTACTGCCCGCCATACTCGTTCCGGACGCAAAGCAGGCCCACCTCCCCCGGCGGTAATTCACGGCCGTCGTCGCCGAGCACCACCACCGCGCTCCCCGCGAACGCACGCCCGACCGAGCCCGGCCGCGTGGCCGCCTCGCCGGGCGGCATCACGGTCACGAACCCGAGCTCCGAAGCGCCGTAGTACTCCACGACCACGGCGTCCGGGAAGACCGTGGCGGCCGCCTCGCGCGTCTCCGGCCGCAGCCGTTCGCCCGCACAGATGACCGTCCTCACGCCCGGGTAGGCCCGTTGCTCGCGCCAGGCCGAGCGCGCCACTTCGTCCAGCACCGACGGCAGAAGGTACGCCACGGCGCCGTCCACGAACGTGGGGAAGATGCCCGCGACGCCCGCGCGGGCCGGCACGTGCATCGTCGCCCCCACCGTAAGCGCGTGCAGCGCCGCGATCAGCGAGAACGAGAAGAAGAGGCTCCCCGGCACCGCCACCGGCGTCCCCGGCCCAACCCCGAATTCGGCCGTCATCGCCACGAAGCTCTTCAGCCAGGCGTCGTGGTCGCGGACGATGGCCTTCGGCTGCCCCGTGCTGCCAGAAG
>JADLHW010000031.1 GCA_020848615.1 Thermoleophilia bacterium | reverse complement strand
GCGGCAGCGGCACCCGCGAGGGACGCCATCGCCAGCCCTGCCGCCACAGCCGCGCGCGCATGCGGTCGCGTCATGGCCGGTGAATCTACCAACCACCTGTAGCATCGGCGCGCATGACGGTCCCGCTCGCTCCCCTCGAGGTCCTCGAGCGCGCACGCCGCGGCGGCCACGTCGATCCCGACAGCCTTCGCGGCTTCGTGCGCACCTGGCTCGGGAACAGCGCCACCGACGCCCAGATGGCGGCCCTGTGCATGGTCGTCGCCACCCGCGGGCTCGACCGGGACGGCGTCCGCGGCATCGTCTCCGCGCTCATCGCCTCCGGCGACCGCCTGGACCTGGCGTCCCTGGACCCCACCGGCGACACGCACAGCACCGGCGCGGTGGGCGACGCCGCCGGGCTGGTGGTGCCGCCCCTGGCCGCCGCCCTCGGCGTCCGGATGGCGGTGATGGCCGACCGCGGCCGCGGCCACGTGGGCGGCGTGGTCGACAAGCTGGAGTCCATCCCCGGGTACCGCACCCAGCTCGACCTGCGGTCGTTCGTGACCCAGGTGCGCGACACCGGGTGCGCGGTGATCTCCCAGACCGCGCGCCTCGCGCCTGGGGAGGAGCGCCTGGCGGTGCTGCGGGACCAGACCGCGACGACCGACGTGCGGGAGCTGGCCGTCGCGTCACTCATGGCGCGGGCCCTGGCCGGCGGCGCCTCCACCATCGCGGTGGACGTGACCTGCGGGGCGGGGTCCCCGTTCCCCGACGCCGATGCGGCGGTGGACGCCGCCGAGCTGATGGCCTGGCTCGCCGAGCCGTGGGGGCGCACGGTGCGGTGGGTGGTCACGCCCATGGACGCCCCCCGGGGCCGGATGATCGGCAACGCCCTGGAGGTCCGGGAGGCGGGGGAGCTGCTGCGCGGCGGCGGCATCCCCGCCGGCCGGGAGGTCGCGACGGCCATCGCGGGGGAGCTCGCGGAGGCCGCGGGGGTCGCGGAACCCGGGCAGGGCCGGTCGGCGGCCGCCAAGGCCCTCGCCGACGGCACGGCGCTCGCCGCGGCGGAACGGTGGGTGGAGGCGCAGGGCGGCGACCCCGCGGTGTGGACCACCCCGTCGATGCTGTTCGAGGCGCCGCTGCGCATCGAGGTGCTGAGCCCGGCCGCCGGCACCCTGGCGGCGATGCCCGCCCGCGAGGTGGGCGAGGCGGTGCGCCGCCTGGGCGCCGGGCGCCTGCACCCCAGCCAGCGGGTGGACCACTCCGTGGGGGTGGAGCTGCTGGCACGGGTGGGCGACCCCGTCGCGCACGGGGAGCCGGTGGCCATCGTCCACGCCGGCGACCAGTGGCTGGGCGACCGGTGTGCCGGCACCATCCGGGACTGCCTGCTCATCGCGAGCTCCGCCGAGGCGCCCCCCGCCGTGCTGCGACGTGACGACCCGCCGGATGCCTGAGCTCCCCGAGGTCGAGACCATCCGCCGGCAGCTCGAGCCGCGGCTGGCGGGCAGGACCTTCACGGAGGTGCGGGTGGCCGACCCGCTGCTCACCGCGCCCCTGGCGCCCGAGGCGTTCGAGGCGACGATGACGGGACGCACCGTCACCTCCCTGGGCCGGCGCGGCACGGACCTGCTGGTGTGGCTCGACGGCGGCGACGCCCTGTGCCTGCACCTGAGGATGACCGGCCGGCTGCACTGGCGGCCCGGTCCCCCGCCCGACGGCGGGGAGCGGTTCCTGCGGGCGCTGCTCACGCTGGACGACGGGGCCACCGTCACGTTCGGCGACCAGCGGCGGTTCGGCCGCGCCTGGATGATCCCCGCCGGCACCGACCACGCCGCGTACTGGCACGGCCGTGTGGGGCCGGAGCCCCTGGACGACGACTTCACCGCCGCCCGGCTCGGGCGGCTGCTGCACGGACGGCGAGTGGGCATCAAGGCGGCGCTGCTCAACCAGGCGCTGCTTGCGGGGGTGGGGAACATGTACGCCGACGAGGCGCTGTTCCGCGCCCGCATCCATCCGCAGACCCCCGCCGGCGAGCTCACCGCCGCCGAGGTCAAACGCCTGCACGCCGCCGTGCGGGACCGCCTGCGGTTCGCGATCCGGTCGGGTGGGGCGTCGATCGACAGCTACCGCGACGGGCTGGGCGACCGGGGGCAGATGCAGGAGTTCCTGCAGGTGCACCTGCACCGCGGCGAGCCGTGCCCGCGGTGCCGCACCACGATCGTCAAGGGCGTCGTCGCCCAGCGCGGCACCTACTGGTGCCCGTCGTGCCAGGTCGCGCCGTGACCTGGCCCGCCGGGTTCCGCGCCGGCCACTGGACCGACGCCGCGGCGGGCACCGGCTGCACCGTCCTGCTGCCGCCCCCGGGCACCGTGGCCGCCGTGGACGTGCGCGGCGGCGGGCCGAGCACCTCACAGACCGACCTCCTGGCACCCCAGAACCCCCTGCAGGAGGTCACGGCCCTGCTGTTCACCGGCGGCAGCGCGTTCGGGCTGGGCGCCACCGCCGGGGTGGTGGACTGGTGCGTCGCCCATGGCCTGGGGTACGACGTGGCGGTCACCCGGGTGCCGATCGTGCCCACCGCCGTGATCTTCGACCTGGGCATCACCGGCAACGCCCGGCACCCGGGTCCCGCGGACGCCGCCATGGCCTGCGAGGCCGCGGCGGAGGCCCCGCCGGCCAGCGGCAGCGTGGGGGCCGGAACCGGGGCGACCGTCGGCAAGCTGTTCGGCCGCGACGGATGGTGCAAGGGCGGCGTCGGGGTCGCGACCGCGCGCACCCTCGGCGGGGTGAGCGTGGCGGTGCTGGCGGTGGTGAACGCCTTCGGCGACATCCTCGACGAGCGCGGCGGGATCCTCGCCGGCGCGTGGCGTGACGGCGAGGGCTTCGCCGACGCCCGGCGGGCGGTCACCGAGATCCCCCCCGCGCACCCCCGGCTGGTGGAGCACACCACCCTCGGGGCGGTGCTCACGGACGGCGCGCTCAGCAAACCCGAGGCCACGCAGGTGGCGCGCATGGCATCGGCCGGCATGGCGCGGGTGGTCGCCCCGGTGCACACCCCGCTGGACGGCGACGTGGTGTTCACCCTGGCCTCCGGTGCTCGGCCCGCCACGGCGTTCGCGGTGGGCGTGACCGCGGCGACGCTCATGGAGGAGGCCATCCGCACGGCCGTCCGCGCCGCCACCGCGGTCCGTGGCGTGCCCACCGCCCTGGACCGGCGGGCCTCGGCCTCAGCCTGAGGGGCGCGGGTCCAGCGGCTCGGCGCCCACCCACACCGGGTGGTCGGCGACGGCCAGCAGCTCCCGGTCGCCGGCGGAGTCGCCGTACGCCCACAGGGTGACCCCGTCCCGGTCGAGGCCGTGGCCGGCGAGCCACGCGTCGAGGCGGGCGACCTTCTCGGCGCCGCGGCAGTTGGGGCCGAGCAGGCGGCCCGTGCACTGGCCGCCGGACACCGCCAGCCGGGTGCCGCACACGCCCTCGGCGCCCAGCGCCTCGGCGACCACCCGCAGGTACTGCTCGTACGAGGCCGACACGATCACCACCCGGTGCCCCTCGGCGACATGCCACCGGATGCGCGCCACGGCGTCGGGCCGCAGGCCGCCGGCCAGGATCGCCGCGCCGTGGGCGCGGCCCACCTCGTCCACGGCGGCGGCGTCACGGCCGGTGAAGGCGGCGCCGGTGCCGACGGCCCGCATCGCGTTGCGGTCACGCCGGGCCATGGCGGCGAGCAGCCGCGGCAGGCGCCGCAGCAGTCCCGCCGCGAAGGGCAGCGGACCGGCGACGCGGCGCATGAACGGCACCACCGTGTCGTGCCGGGTGAGGGTCTCATCGAAGTCCGTGGCGACCACGACGGGGCGGCCGGTCAGCCCAGAGCCTCCAGCATCGCCCAGAACCCGGGCCAGCTCTTGGACACCACGCCGGGGTCCTCCACCTCCACGCCCGGTACCGCCGACCCGACCACCCCGAAGGCCATCGCCAGGCGATGGTCGTGGTGCGTGCCCAGACGGCCGCCGTGCAGTCCCGCGCGGGACGGGGCCACCACCAGGCCGTCGCTCGTCTCGGTGACCTGGCCGCCCAGCGTGCGGAGCTCACGGGCCAGGTCGCCCAGCCGGTCGCTCTCCTTGGCGCGGATGAACCCGACGCCGCGGATGCGCGTGGGGGAGTCGGCGAACAGCGCCACCGCGGCGACGGTGGGGACCAGGTCGGAGATGTCGGCCATGTCCACGTCCACGCCGTGCAGGGCGCCGGTGCCGGTCACGCGCACCGCCTTCGCGGTGCGCTCCACCCGGCAGCCCATGTCCGCGAGCAGGTCCGCGAACCGGGCGTCGCCCTGCAGCGCGCCCTCGCCCAGACCCGGGATCTCCGCCCAGCCGCCGGTGACGGCCGCCACGGCCAGGGGGTAGCTCGCCGAGGAGGCGTCCGGCTCGACGAACACCTCCGATGGCGCGTAGGCGCCGGGCGCGACGCAGACCAGGTCCTCGCCGACGGCGACATCGCGGTGGCCGAACCAGCCCATCACGGCGGCGGTCATCTCCACGTACGGCCGGGAGACCAGCGGCGAGGTGAGCTCCAGGCGCAGGCCGCCGGGCAGGTACGGGCCCACCAGCATGAGCGCGGTGACGTACTGGCTGGACACGTCACCCGGGATGCGGACGGTGCCCGAGGCGGGCGGGCCACATACCTCCACCTGCAGCGATCCCCACCCGCCCGCCGGCCGCACCGAAACCCCCAGCTGGACCAGGGCGTCCATCAGCGGGGCGAACGGGCGGCGCCGCAGCGGCGGCAGGCCGTCGACGGTGACCGGATGGGACCCGAGCGCCGCGAGGGCGGTCACGAACCGGGAGGTGGTGCCGGCCAGCGCGGCGTGCAGGGCGGCGGGTGCCTCGGGCGCCCCCCGGCCGGTGATCGTCACCCGGTCACCGTCGATGCCGGCATCCAGGCCCAGCTCCCGCAGGCAGGCGAGCATCGCGACCGTGTCATCGCCGTCCGGGACGTTGTCGAGCGTGCTGGTGCCGTCCGCCAGGGCCGCGCACACCAGGGCGCGGTTGGCGATCGACTTGGAGCCGGGCACCGCGACGACCGCCCCGGGCGGGGCGGCGAGCGGGTCCACGATCCGGACCTCGGCGGTCACGCGGCGGGCGGGTGGTTCACGGGCCGGACGCTACCAGCGCCTCCGCTCACCCCGGGGCGGTGGCCAGGCGCCCCTCCGCGACCGCGCGTGCGAGATCCGTCCGGCTCCTGACCCCGAGCTTGCGGTAGACCGCGGCGACGTGGTGCTCCACCGTGCGATGGCTCACCACCAGCGCCGCCGCCACCTCCCGGTTCGTCGCACCGCCCGCGACCAGCTCCGCGACGCGGCGCTCCTGCGCGCTCAGGGCATCCCGGTCGGCGGCCGCCCGCCGGCGCCCCCCCGCGAGGCGCAGTTCGCCACCCGCCTGCGCCGCCCACGGGACCGCGCCGAGCCGCTCGAACACGTCCCGGGCCTCCCGGAGCCGCTCCCGGGCGTCGGCGCGCCGACGGTCGCGTCGCAGGCGCATGCCGTGGGCCAGCAGCGTCCGGGCGCGCTGGAAGGGATCCTCCGAGTGCGTGTGGTGCGCCAGCGCCCGGGTGAAGTGGGCGTCGTAGCCGGCGGGGGCGAGCAGCCCGCGGCAGCGCTCGGCCATCGCGAGGGCCAGGTGCCCGCCCCCGCGGTCGGCCTGGAGTGCGACGCGCCGCGCCGCCGCCCGGGCCTCGGGATCCCGGCCGAGGCGCCACAGGGCCTCCACCAGGTCCGGGTCCTGCGCGCAGATGGTCGGCTCCATGAGGCCCAGGCGGTCCGCGATCCCCGGGAGCGGTGCAAGGGCGGCGACCGCCGCGGCGGCGTCGCCCAGGCCCAGCTCCAGGCTGCCGAGCGCGGCCCGCCCCCAGAAGTCCATGCTGCCCGCCCCGGCCGCGGCGCCGAAGCCCAGGAGGCGGTCGACCCCGGTGCGGGCCTCCTCCTCACGGCCCTCGGCGGCGGCGAGCTGCAGCAGCGTGATGCCCGCCTGCGTCGCGGGTCCGAGCTGCCCCAGCTCGTGCCCCAGCGCCCACGCCTCCAGCGCGTGCGTCCGGGCGCACGCGAACTCGCCCATTCGGCGCTCCGCGTCGGCGGCGGCCGCCAGGGCCGTCGGCACCGCCGACAGGGCGCCCGTGGCCTGGCCGCGTTCGGCGAGCTCCAGGCACTCCGCCCGGGCCCGGGCGTGCTCCCCGGTCGCGATTCGCGAGTTCAGCGCCCAGGTGACGGTCACGCCGGACGGGCTGAGCCGGTCGACGCTGTGGAGCAGCCGCTCGAGTTCGGCCAGCAGCGTCAGCGCCCGGTGCCGCTGTCCGCGCAGGACCAGGCCCCAGCCGAGCACGGCGAGCAGGTGCGCGCGGAGCGCCGGGTCGGCGTCGCGCTCCAGCAGGGCGTACCCCCGCTGGGCGAGCGCCACGATGAGCCGGCAGTCGCCCGTTGCGAACGCCGCCGTGGCGGCGTCCGCGAACACCTGCGGGGCGTGTGGCGCGCCGAGCCGGGCGAGTGTCTCCGCGGCCGGGCCGATGCGTTGCGGCACCCCGCCGGCGACCCCGCCCCACAAGGCGGCCAGCCCGCCGAGATGCTGGGCGGTGGCCCGCACCGCCGGGTCCGCCGCCGCGGGGACCTCGCCGAACAGGTCGCCGGCTCGCGCCGGCAGGCCGGCGGCGAACGCCGCGGTGCCCGCCGCCACCAGCCGCCGGGCGGCCGCGGCGGGGTCGGGGGTGAGCCGTGCGGCGCGCTCCAACAGGTCGGCGGCGGTCGCGTACCCGCCGCGGGCCTGCGCCGTCGCGCCGGCACCCTCGAGGGCCGCGGCGACGTCCTCGTCGGGGCCGAGCGCGGCCTCGGCGAGGTGCCAGGCGCCGCCATCGGGGCCCTTCGCCGCGCCGAGGGCGGCGTGGGCGCGGCGGCGCTCGTCCGCGGACGCCCGGTCATGCACCGCCCCGCGGATGAGGGGATGGCGGAACTCCACCCGGCCGGCGTTCAGCGTGAGCAGGCCCGCGGCCTCCGCGGGCACCAGGGCCTGGGGGGTCACGCCCAGGCCCGCGCACGCCCGCGTGACGGGCCCCATCGCGGGGCCGCCGAGGGCCGCGATCAGCACGGCGATCCGGGCATGGTCGTCGAGCGCGGCGACACGGCGTCCGAACGCCTCGCGAAGCCCCGGGCCGGGGCTCAGGGGGCGCGGGACGGGCCGGCGGCCCGTCCGCTGGTCGTGGTCGAGGGTCCTGGGGAGCTCGATGAGGGCCAGGGCGTTCCCCGCGGCGGCGCCCAGCAGCTGCGCCGCGACGGGGTCCGGCAGGCCCGGCGCGTGGGCGGCGAGCAGCACGCGGGCGTCGGCGGGGTGCAGCGGGGCCAGGGGCATCGCCGGGAGGTCCCGCCAGGGTGCCTCCTCGACGGGACGGCTCGCGAGCAGCACCGCGGCGCCCGGTGGGCAGCGGCGGGCCAGGAACGCGATGCACTCCGCCGACTCCGGGTCGGCCCCGTGCAGGTCGTCGACGACCACCGCCAGCGGCGCCTCGGAGGCCGCCAGCGCCACCAGGTCGGTGGCGGCGGCGCACACCGCGAACCGGTCGCCCGGGGCCGGCGGGGCGAGCGCGAGGGCCGCGGCCAGGGCGTTCGCCCGCGCCGGGTGAACGGCGGGCAACCGGTCGCGCAGCGGTTCCAGCAACCCTGCGAGCAGCGCGAACGGCAGGTGGGTCTCGGTCTCCCGGCCCCGGGCGCGCAGCACGCCGCCGGGCAGGTCCGCGGTGGCGGTCTCCAGGACGGTGGTCTTGCCCACCCCCGCGTCGCCGATGATCAGCAGCGCCCCGCCGCCCTGAACGACGACGGCCAGCCGCCCGAGCTCCGTGTCGCGTCCGATCAAGCGCATCGCGAGTCCCCGTCGTGGATGTGGCGGGCAGCGTAAGCCGATGACCCTCCGCATGTCACGCCTCGGTGTCGTTACGGACGGGTGGTTGCACCGATTCACGGCCGCCGGGCGGTTCATAGGTTCGTCCGTGGGCCGTCCGCCGGGTGCGCGGAGGGCCGGAACGCCCACGAAAGGAACGTCCATGCGCGCCCCCCTGCTCACCCGCCGTCGCGGCCTCGTCGCGTCGCTCGCCGCCACCGTCGCCCTCGGGGCCGGCGGGGTCATCGCCGCAACCTCGGCGGAACCCGAGCTGCTGTTGTTCTGCAACGGCGAGCGGGCCACGGTCGTCGACGACGACGCGGGCGGACCGGTGGTCGGCAGCCCCGGTCGTGACGTGATCCAGGCCAACGGCGGGAACGACCTGATCTTCGCCGGCGGCGGCAACGACCTGATCTGCGGGGGACCCGGTGACGACGTCGTCCACGGAGGCCCGTCGAACGGAGCGGGGAACGACACGATCCTGGGCGGCGTCGGGGTGGACCGGCTGTACGGCGGCCCCGGCGACGACGTGATCCACGGCGGCGATGAGGACGACCGCGTCGTCGGCGAGGGCGGCGACGACCGCCTGTGGGGCGACCAGGGCGACGATCTGGTCGTCGGGGGCGCCGGCCACGACTGGGTGTACGGCGGCGGCGGCACGGCCTCGGACTTCGGGGAGGACCGCCTGCTCGGTCAGGCCGGCAGCGACCGGATGTACGGGGACGCCGGTGCCGACAACCTGCGCGGCGGCCCGGGCCTGGACCACATGTTCGGGCAGGAGGGCGACGACGACATGCGCGGTGAGGTCGGGAACGACCAGATGTACGGCGCCGACGGGAACGACACGATGCTCGGCGGACCGGGCGCCGAACGCATCCGCGGTGAGAACGACGACGACCGCATCGACGGTGGGCCCGGGACGGAGGTCGAGTGCGACGGC